>DAIAZB010000031.1 GCA_027443745.1 Thiomonas sp.
CAAGCGTCGCAGCTCGTGGCCGGAGCTGTCGGTGGATGCGAGCCCCATGCTGGCGGTGATCGTCACTGCGAGGCCGCCCTGCTCCACCACCACGTCCTCGATGGCGCCGCGGATGCGGCCGGCGATCAGCCTGCCCTGCTCGCGTGGGCAGTCCGCCAGCAGGATGCCGAACTCCTCGCCGCCGAGGCGACCGAACAGGTCGGCATCACGCAGGTGTTTGTTGCACGCGGCGACCATGCGGCGCAGCGCTTCGTCGCCCATCGCGTGGCCGTGCGTATCGTTGATGCGCTTGAAGTGGTCCAGATCGATGATGACCACGCAGGCCGCCCCCTTGCGCTTCTCCAGTTGGCCCAGCATGCGCTCGGCCTCAGCCATGAAGTGCTGGCGATTGGCGATGGCGGTCAGGCCGTCGAGGCGGGACAGCCGCTTGAAGCGCAGCTGCGAACGCTTGAGCCGCAGCATCCACAGCGCACCGAGGCACAACACCACGAGCAGCAGCACGCGCTGCAGCCGGTTGGCTTTGGCTGTCTCGGCATCCAGCGCCTGTCGCGCGCGCAGCTTCGCGTTCTTCCGGCTCAGTTTCTCGGTTTCCAGCTTCTGCGCCAGCACGTGCTGTTGCACCGTCTCATAGGCCATGGCGCGTGCATGGATGTCGTCGAGGTAAGCCTGGTCCAGCGCCGCATATTTTTCGTAGTAACCGAGCGCGGCACCAGCGTCGCCGCCTCTTTTGTCGACGCGGTAAAGCACCTCGTAGGCCTGTCGCAGCCATAGGTCGATCTCACCCGGCTTTCCTGCCGCGACCACGGCCAGGGCCAGCCGTCTGGCGGCGGCATCCTGGCCCAGGGCAGCCAGCGCCGACGCCTTGTCCACCAGCATCGACAGCCTGGCGGGGACATACCCGTTGGCCTCGATGCGCGGTCGCATCCGCTCAAGCATGGCCAGCGCCTTGCGCGGCTGTCCCTCGTGCAGGAGCTGCTCCACGAACATGAATTGCAGATTGCTGTTGAACAGCGGCTGCTGGTCCGCCGGGCAGTCATCGATGGCCTGGCGCAATTCCGGGCTACCGGATGCGAGCTTTTTGCCGAAGTAAAGCGCCTCGACCAGGATGGACGCGGGATAGCACGGACTTTGCCCGGCCGGAACGGCCGCGATCGCCATGCGCGCGTAGCGCACGGCCAGCTCGGTCTGGCCGGCGTGCCCCATCAGTTGCGACAGATTGGAGAGCAACAGCAGGCGATCCTTGGCGTCGGTGACCCGGGGCAGGCGCGCCGCGACGCGATTGGCCAGCTCGAACGCCTCGGTGTAGTGCTGGCTGGCCGTGAGCTGGCTCAGCAGCATGGCCGATGCGTGGTTCACCAGGTGGCTATTTCCGCAGTGCTCGATGATGTCGTCGAGCATGGCCTCCGACCGGGCGTAGTCGCCCTGGTACATCGCCTCCCAGGCATTGAGATAGCGCCTCTGCCACTCCTGCGCCGGCGTCAGGCGGCCTTCCTCCCGGTTGAGCTGGGCCAACACCTGCAGGGAGCGCGCGTGATCGGTGACTTGCAGCCGATACAGCTGGCTGATCAGGACTTCCGGATCGGCCACGGGTGCCGCGGCGAGGGCGGCCCGGCAGCAGACGCAGCCGGCGAGACCTGCCCATGCGAACCACGCCCTGATGCCGCCGGAAAGCCAGGCCATCCACCCTCCCACGAATTCGCGCAACGCCCGTCGCCCCTGCCGCGACGCCCTTCCATCGCCCGAGTCGCCCCGAAACGACGGCGCAAGCATGGCACGGTCCGGGCCCATGATCACCGACGGCTCCCGCAATGCCGCCGGCCCCTTGCGGGCAGCAGGCACGCGGCGTTCGACTCCGCCATCCATGCCATCAGGCACGGTTGCGCCGCACGGCGGCTCGCTAGGCTAGGGGTTTTACCCACGCGAGGACACACCCGTGCGCAAGCCGCTGCAAACGAGCCTGCTGGCAGCCCTGCTGCTGGCCGGATTCCACCATTCGGCGCTGGCCGCCGACAGCAAGCCGCCGGCCGCGGCAGGGGCTCCCGGCGCCAGCGACGGCTTCCACCTGCCGCCCTTCCCTGCCGACGCCCATGTTGCGCAGTCCACCACCGTGGACGGCCACACGCTCAGATACACCGTCACGGTGGGTACGCTGCCGGTGCGTGACGAGACCGGCAAGGTGATCGCGCAGGTGATGTTCACTGCCTACACCATGCCGGGCAGGAACCGCCCGGTGACCTTCGCGGTGAACGGCGGGCCCGGCGCCTCGTCGGTCTACCTCAACCTCGGCGCCATCGGCCCGAAGAAGGTGGACTTCGGCGTGGAAGGCGACCATCCGTCCGAACCGGCCGTGCTGCACGACAACCCCGGCACCTGGCTGGGCTTCACCGACCTGGTGTTCATCGACCCGGTGGGCACCGGCTTCAGCCGCGCGCTGGTCGACGACAAGCAGGCCACCAAGGACTTCTACAGCACCGACAGCGACATCCACTACCTCTCGCGCATCATCTACGACTGGCTGGTGAAGAATGGCCGCATGGAGTCGCGCAAGTACCTGGTGGGCGAGAGCTACGGTGGCTTCCGCGGCCCACGCATCACCGACTACCTGCAGACCCAGCTCGGCGTGGCGATGAACGGCGTGGTGCTGCTGTCGCCCTACCTCGATCC
>DAIAZB010000032.1 GCA_027443745.1 Thiomonas sp.
AACTCCACCTCGACGGGGGCGCCGCGCTAGTCGGGCTCGCAGCGCACGAGTTTGATGCAGTGCAGCTGCTTGTCGTCCGCCCAGGCGATGCCGTTGAGCACATCGATCAGCACCTTCTCGCAGTTGCCCAGATCGATGCACTGCACGCTGTCGGCCCAGGTATCGGGATCCTTCCGCGCGCGCTTCGCCCAGTGCAGCGGACGGTTGGGGAACAGGCGCAGCGTCATCGCAAGCCGCCCTGCCATCGGCGTCACCATCGCCCGGGTCGCCAGCGTGGACACCTCCGACCGGTACGCCTTGGCCTCCTTCGTCGGCACGATCGTGATGTGGTTGCCGATGCGCACCGGGCGCCAGTAGCGGTTGCTGCTGATCGGGTATGGCAGCACCAGCCGCACCGGCTCAGGCGCGCGCGCGATGTGGGCGGGTTGGGTGGTCATGCGACCAGCTCCCACCGGCTTTCCGGCCGTCCATTGCTGCGATGCAACGGATTCCCTGGCTTGACCTTCCGGCGCTGGCGAAGCGATCGCAGGGACTCGGCGATGCTGGCTGGCGTGGACGACAGGCAGCGCGCCAGCTCCGCATAGGTCATGGGCTGCAGCCTGAGCGCGCCGAGGATGCGGCGGCGAAGGATGGGCCGGTTCATGCCGCATCGTCCTTGCGCGCAATGGCGCCGATCAGCTTCTTGGCCAGGTCGCCGGCCTGGGTGATCCGCAACGCTGGCTGCTGGGTTCCGCGCTCGAAAACGCGGGCAGCTCGCTCGGGGTCGCCGATCAGCACGGGGCGAACTTCGCGCTCGTGGCCGTTGAGGCGGTTGTCGGCCTCGTGGACGCCGATCAGGTACGGCGCGAAGCCGGGAAGCTCGCGGCGGAGCCGATAGGCGGCATAGCGTCGCTCGAAGTCGCGCGCCTTGAATGGGAGCTCGTCGATCTCGCAGCAGCAGAGGTTCGTCCATCCGCCCATCTCGGTGATGACGACGTGGATCAGCGGGTCGTCGAACGTCACGGAGCGGTACTTGCCGACCGACTTCATGGCGGCTTCGACCTTGGCCCAAGCGCGCATGCCTTGCGTGGTGGTCGAACCTTCCAGCAAGCGCGTGATGTCGGCGACGCGCGGGGCGAATTGGCCGCGGTCGGGATCGCGGGCATGCAGCGTGAAAGCACGGCTCACGTCTTCGAACTCGTGCCCCTTGAGGCTGTTCCAGAATACGTCGAGCAGAAACGGAGATGCCTCTTTGCCGTAGTAGGCCATGACCTCCGCTAGGGCGGTGGCAAAGGGCTCGCGGTCAGAGGGCTGCATGGTCTTCCTCCAGGGTGTCGTCGCGCTGGGATGCGGCCCACTGCGCGGCTTTCGCGCGGTTGGTGGCCTCAAGGTCGGATTGCTGCGCGCCATTGGCCTTGGCATCGGTGAGTGAGCCGTGGGCCTTGGCGACGATGTAGGCCAGGTTGCGCTGGTGCGGCTTGGCCTTGGCGGTGGCATCGGTGAAGTGCTTGAGCGTGCAGCCAGCGGCGATCGCCTCTCGCAGTGGCTGGTAGCTGGGCGATACATGGCCCACGCCGGCTTGCCGAAGTGCGACGCAAACCTCGGCCGGGGTGAGCGTGTTGGCGCCTACACTCCCCTCAGTGCTTGGGATTACGGAGAGGCTTGGGCCGGAGGCCGCGCTTTGCTTTGGCTCTTGATCTTCTGGCTTTTGGTGTATGGCGTGTGGCGTGTGGAGAGCTTCACCAGAGTGGGTTCCCCGCTGGGTTCCTGCTGGGTTACCCCGTGGAGAACCCATTGGGTTACCTGCTGGGTTACCCGGCGGGTTACCCGCTGGGTTTGGTTTGCGACCGCCTTTCGCACCGTTCTGGCGGGCGGTTTCGATGCGACGCTGAGCCTTGAGAATCTCCTCGTCCGCTCGCCCGTTGTGCCGAAGGCCGTCCTCGCCAACCGGGAAAAAGCGGTCAGCTACCTTGCGCACAGCTGCCTTATCAGCGGCCGAAATAGCGCTCACAATCACGAACAAATCAGCAGGCTCGGCGGGCAGCGGCTTTTCCTCGCCGTAGTACGCCATCAGCAGGCGCAGATAGGCGCCGTGCTCGACGAGCGTGAGCCGCGTCGTGTCGCGCAGGTAGTCGCCGGGGTAGAGTTCGAAATAGTTCACGCCGGCCACCACGTCAGCGCCAGCCGCCCCGTGACGCTGCAGGTGCGCTGCTCGCCCTTGCGGATGGCGCCGGCTGTCAGAGCCTCGGGAAGGCGGCGAGCGATCATGTAGCGGTCCTCGCCAGACATCCCCGCGAGTTCCATGCTCGTCAGGCCGGGAAACTTGCGCACCAGGTCGATCACAAGGCCGATCTGCTGCTGGCGCTTGCCGCTGGCCGTGACCTCCGCCGCAGCCAGGTGAGACGACGCCGGATCCGACCTGCGCGCGATCGGCGTCTCGACCCTGCGCGGAGGCATGGCGAAAAGGTCGCCGGTGATGGCGTTCATGCAGCCTCCCTGAGCACGCGCCTTTGGATCCGCTTCTTTTCGGATCGCGCCGAGTCCCGACAGGCGCGGCAGGCGAAGAACTGCAATCGGCCATGGCGCGCGTACCAGAAGTCGGAGTTGGCCGGCAGCCAAGCATCGACACCCATGCCAGCAGTGGCGCAGCGAGTGCACAGCGCGTACTCGCCATCGGGCTCGGAGCGGAAGCGGATGGCGTTCATCAGTGCGACCTCGCATCTACGAACCCTGAATGATGCTTTCGCTTGGCCGCGAGCCATGCCTGATGAGCTAATTCTTTCGAATCGAAACGCCCTAAATATGTAAACTTTCCATTGATTCGAATTGCCGAGAAGAAACGCCCTGTCCTATTGTCAATATAAACTCCAGTCAATCCACTGTGCTGGCAGCGTCGCCCAATCTTTTGATTCTCTGCGTTAATGGAATGCGGCACATCCCTTAGATTATTTATCTTATTATTCAATGGATTGCCGTCCATGTGGTCAATCTCGCCGATAGGCCACTTTCCATAGCAATAAAGCCATGCAAGCCGATGCGCAAAGAAACGATTGCCGTCAATTGTGATCTTCAAGCGTCCTTTTGAAAGGGCGCCAGCAGAATCACCAACACTCAACCACCTAGCTTTTTTGACAAGCCATTTGAACAGTCCAGTTGACGGGTCATATTCCAGAACTTCACGGAGTCGCGATTGGGTGAGCGTTTTCATTAATGGCTCCGAACCAGCTTGCCGAACTCAGCGTCGTCGCCAGCAAGGGCGCGCGCCTCGTCACGGTTCCCGGCGCGCATGAAGGGATTGCCTTCCTCGTCCACCAAGAACCAGCCGATGGTCTC
>DAIAZB010000033.1 GCA_027443745.1 Thiomonas sp.
GGCTCGACCGAGGCCATCCTGATGGTAGCGCTGCTGCTGCTCGGGCCAGGCAAGCGCGTTGTCATGGACAGACTCTGTTTCCGACCGATCTCTGAGTTGTTCGCACTGACGCATACTGAAGTCTGCAGTGTGCCAATGGATCCGGTGCTCACCGCGCTGATGGTGCTGGCGCTGGCGGTGGGCATCGGCACCTGCATGACCACGCTGACCGTCTTGCACGTGCTGTCGGGCGATCCGCTGCCGGGGCGCAGCGCCGATCTCTACTACCCGCAGATCGACCCGCGCGACGCGCTGAGCTATCGCCCAGGCGAGGAGCCGATGGGTCAGGTCACGTGGATCGACGGCATGAACTTGCTGCAAGCGCATCGGGCCGACCGCCAGGCCTTGATGACGGGGGGCTCGGTCGCGGTGCAGTCCCAGCGCAATGGCGTCGATCCGTTCTTCCAGGATGCGCGGGCGACGACCTGGGAGTTCTTTCCCATGTTCGGTGTGCCGTTCCGTTACGGCCAGGGCTGGGACGCGGCCGACGACGCCGCCCGAGCCCGCGTGGCGGTGATCAGCGACGCGCTCAACCGGCGCGTGTTCGGCGGCGGCGACAGCGTGGGCAGGATCCTGCGGTTGGATGGCGCCACGTTCCGCGTGGTCGGTGTGCTGGGCGACTGGCATCCCAGCCCGCATTTCTACGACATGTACAGCGGCAGCTACGCCGAGCCCGAGGGCGTGTACCTGCCGCTGTCCACGTCGCAGGACATCAAGATGGACCACGAGGGATCCGTCAACTGCTGGGGCAATGGCGGCGGCGGCCCGCGGCCCGCGCATACCGCACCCTGCGTGTGGCTGCAGTTCTGGGTGCAGTTGGACAGCCCGACCCAGGTCGCGGCCTATCGACAGTTCCTGGTGAACTACTCGGCGCAGCAGAAGTCGCTGGGGCGCTTCCAGCGTCCACCCAACGTGCGCCTGCGCAGCCTGATGCAGTGGCTGACGTACTGGCAGGTCGTGCCCGACGACGTGCGCATGCAGGCGTGGCTGGCGTTGGGCTTCCTGCTGGTGTGCCTGGTCAATACGGTCGGACTGCTGCTGGCCAAGTTCCTGCGCCGCAGCAGCGAGATCGGCGTGCGCCGCGCGCTGGGCGCGTCGCGCCGGGCGATCTTCATGCAGCTGCTGATCGAGTCCGGTCTGGTCGGTCTCGCGGGTGGTGTGCTGGGGTTGCTGCTGACCCTGGTGGGCCTGTGGACCGTGCGGCAGCAGCCCTCCGACTACGCCAAGCTGGCGCATCTCGATCCCGCGATGCTGCTTGCGACATTCGGGCTCGCGCTGGCGGGCAGCCTGCTGGCCGGCGCCTTGCCAGCGTGGCGGGCGTGCCTGATCCCGCCTGCGTTGCAACTCAAGACGCAATGAGGGTGACTATGGCCATCCGCCCCATCATCGCCAGTCTTTCGCGACACAAGATCGCGGCACTCCTGATCGTGTTCGAGATCGCGCTGGCCTTCGCCATCGTCAGCAACGCAGTGTTCCTGATTCACAACCGCCTGCAGCGCATGGACATCGTCAGCGGTGTGGCCGAGCGCGAGCTGGTCGAAGTGCAGATGGCGTACATCGATCACCAGCCGGATGCCGATGCGCGTGCCCGGACGGATCTGGCCGCCCTGAAGCAGATCCCCGGGGTCCGCGCCGCCGCACTGATCGACCAGCTGCCTTTCGGCGGGAGTTCGTCGAACGGCGGCATCGCGTTGACACGGAGTCAGCGCCAGCCGACGGTGAACGCCAGTGACTACTACGGGAAGGGACTGCTGGATACGCTTGGCGTCCGACTGATCGAAGGGCGCCGGTTCGCGCCGGAAGAGTACATAGACCTTGGCGCCGCGATCGCGGCGCTGAACTCGGGCAACGCCAGGCTGCTGCCACATACCGTGATCATCACCCGCGGGCTTGCCGACCGGCTGTGGCCGGGCGGACGGGCGCTGGGCCGCTCCATTTACATGGGGGCGGCGATCCGGCTGCAGGTGGTGGGTATCGTCGATCGCCTGGTGCGTCCCAACCAGTTCCACGAAGGCGCGGACTACAGCGTCGTGCTGCCGCTGCGGGTCAACATGCAGGATGGCGCGTTGTTCGTGCTGCGCTGTGCGCCGCAGGACCGCGAGCGCGTGCTGAAGGCCGCAGTGGCCACGCTGAAGCGCATCGACCCCAACCGCGTGCTGTTGCATCACCGCACCTTCGACCAGATCCGCCACGCCTACTTCCAGAACGATCGCGCGATGGCCGGCATCCTGGCGGGGGTGATCGCCGCGCTGCTGCTGACCACGGCGCTCGGCATCTATGGCCTGGCCAGCTTCTGGGTGCAGCAGCGCACGCGGCAGATCGGCGTGCGCCGCGCGCTGGGTGCGCGCCGCATCGACATCCTGCGCCATTTCCAGACCGAGAACTTCCTGTTGGCCACGGCCGGCATCGCGTTGGGCTGCGCGGCGGCGATTGGCATCAACGTGTGGCTGATGGCGCACTACGCGGTGCCGCGCCTACCGGTGATGTATCTGCCGCTGGGCGCGCTGCTGCTGTGGGGTCTGGGTCAACTCGCCGTGCTCGGCCCCGCGCTGCGCGCCGCGCGCGTGGCGCCGACGGTCGCGATGCGAACCGCCTGAATTCAACACTACCGGAGAAATCGCCGTGATGCACAGCCTGCCACCCCGCTCAGGGAGTTGACGACACTTCCGCCTTGGCACATCGATGCCGATACGGGTGAGTGGGGGCGTCCATCCCATTGCTTACGCTGCTGCACGGCGGGCACCACCTGCACGCCGAGCAGCCCGAGGCTTGCGCGCGCCTGCTGCTGCGGACGCCGGGCACGGCATCCGCCACCTGAACCACGCGCTGGCGCACGCGGCGGCGAGTCTGGGATCATCGCCGCGTCCAGGGTCGAATCCACAAGCCATGCCGGACGAGCCGGGCGCATCGTCCGAACCGCCAGCGCCGCAGGCCGCGCGCTGCGCCAACTGCGGCACGCCGCTGCAGGGGCTGTGGTGCCACCGCTGCGGCCAGGAAGCCCACGATCCGCTGACGCGCTTCCGCGGCGCCGTGCACGAGATGTTCGAGAACGTCCTGCACTTCGACGGACGCATCTGGAACACGCTGCTGCCGCTGTACACGCGCCCGGGTTTTCTTACCGGCGAATATCTCGCCGGGCGGCGCGTGCGTGCGTATTCCGCTCCATGCCGGGCCACGATTCCGGAGCATGCCGGGCCCTGATTTCCGGTCCATGCCGGCAGGGGCCGGCAGGGGCCGCTGTCGCGCCGCCCGGCACCGGACTCTGCCTATCATGGAGACTTCCCCTTCTGCTGACGGTTGTAGAAACCATCATGGCCCTCGAGGCCGAAAGGGGAGGAAGTCTCTTTTTACTCAAAATGGAGCGTTGCTGTGCGCCTGGCGCGTGCATAACACTCAAGTCGACGACGGGACACACTTGTGGCGGCTTGTTCAGACCATCTCTAATGAAAGCGTCGGAACTCGCTGACATGGCGATCCACCCGATCGGCGATCTTCTACATTTGTTGAAGTTGCGAACGCCGCCGTAGCGAGCCAGCGCGGCGCCCTCAGTCGGACGTCGCGTTCACTGGCACGGCCAGGCTGCGCTTGAGCGTGTCCAGCACCACGCGCGTGCGGAAGCGTTTCACGTTGGCGTTCGCAGTCACCAGCCGTTGCATCAGCGCGTCGTAATCGCCGACGTCACGCGCCGTCACCACCAGCACGTAGTCGCTGTCGCCGGTCACGTACCACGCCTGCTGGATCGCCGGCTCGGCGGCGATCCACTGCCGCAAACTGGCCAGCAACTCGGGGCGCTCGCGCTCGATCTCGAGATCGGCGATCACGGTGAGCCGCTGGTCCACGCTATGCAGATCGATCAGCGCCACTTCCGCCACGATCACCCCGTCTTCGCGCAGCCGCGCCATGCGTCGCTGCACGGCCGACGCCGACAAGCCGATGTCCGTACCGATCATCTCGGCGGAGCGTCGAGCGTCGCGCTGCACGATCGCGAGGATCCGACGGTCGAATTTATCGAGTTCGGCGGGCATCGGGCGCAAAGACCTCGTGGACGGGGAGAAAACCTGTTTTGCCGGCGAACAACGCCACTTCGCCGCGCCGCGGAAACCTAGCATAGGTCGTCGCCTTCCACGCCACTGCGAGACATCATCCATGCCCGCACTGACCCGCCTCGATCGGATCCTCGCTGCAGTGCGCCACATCGATCCGGCGTTTCTGGATTCGCCAACGCTCACCAACGATGCCTTGGACGCGGCGCTGCGCTGCCAGCTGATCGCCAAGGACGAAACCGCCAACCCGATCGGCTCGTTCAAGGGCCGCGGCACCGAGTTGTTCGCCGCGCTGGCGTTGCAGCCTGGTGAAACCGTGGTCTGCGCGTCCGCCGGCAACTTCGGCCAGGGCCTGGCCCGCGCCGCGATCCGGCGTGGACACGCCTGCACAGTGTTTGCCGCGGAAACCGCCAACCAGGTGAAGGTGGCAGCGATGCGAAAGCTGGGCGCGGAAGTGCGGCTGGCCGGCAGCGATTTCGACGCGTCCAAGGACGCCGCACGCCGCCATGCGGCAGCCAGCAGCCTGCGTTTCGTCGAGGACGGCATCGAAGCCGAGCTTGCCGAAGGCGCCGGCACGCTCGCACTTGAACTTGCCGCATCGACGGTGCTCGACGCCATCGTGGTGCCGGTGGGCAACGGATCGCTGCTGGCCGGCGTGGGCACCGCAATCCGGCACGTCGCGCCGCACGCGGAGATCATCGCGGTGGTGGCCGCCGGTGCACCGGCGATGAAGCTGTCGATCGACGCGGGTCGGGCCATCGAGACGGACCACGCCGAAACCATCGCCGACGGCATCGCCGTGCGCGTGCCGATCGCCGTCACGTTGGCGCATCTGCGCGCGTGCTGCGACGACGCCGTCGCCGTATCTGACGCGCGGATTTTCGAGGCGATGCGCCTTGTTCACCACCACTTGGGCGTCGCGGTGGAGCCTTCCGGTGCCGTCGGCGTGGCTACCATCCTCGACGACCCGGAACGCTTTGTCGGCCGCCGCGTGGCGACGATCCTCTGTGGCGGCAACCTGTCGCCGGCCATGCGCGAACGGCTGATGGTGGCATGAGCGCTAGGCCCACATTCCCTCTCCAAAGAGCACGCATCCCGATGAAACTTCTCTACCAGACGCACTCGCCTTATGCGCGCAAAGTGCTCGTCGCCGCCTACGAACTCGGTCTGCAGCACCGCATCGAGGTGATCCACCACGACACCAGCCCCACCCGTCGCAACGACGAGGTGTTCGCGCTCAATCCGCTCGGCAAGGTACCGGTGCTGATCGTCGATGACGGCCCGGCGCTGTTCGACTCCAACGTGATCTGCGAATACCTCGACACCCTGCACGCGGGCGCGAAGCTGATCCCGCACGAGCACGGCGCGCGCTTCCGTGCCTTGCGCAGGCAGGCGCTGGCACAGGGCATGGCCGACGCCGGCATCGCCGCTCGCTGGGAAGCCGAGCGGCGGCCCGCGCCGTCGCGCTGGCCACCGATGCTGCATGGTCAGCTGGACAAGCTCGCCACCGCCTGCGACTTCCTTGAGGAGGAGATCAGCGACGCACCGTGCGCCGAAACCCTCCCCGGCGTTGGCGACATCGCACTGGCTACCGCGCTCAGCTGGATCGCCTTCCGCGACGTCTACCCGTTCGCCGACGGCCGCCCGCGCCTGTCCGCCTGGTACGCGCACTTCAGCCAGCGCCCGTCGATGCTGGCCACCACGCTTGTCGGCAACACCCACGACTGAACACGCCCCTTTCCTTCCACCCCATCGACCGGATACACCTATGAGCTCCCTCTGGACCGACCTGCTGTTCCTGCACGGCCACATCACCGACCCCCGACTCGCCCGCCGCCTGCTTTCCCCCGCACCGCCATCCGAGCTGGACCCGCCCACTACCCGTCCCGCCGCAACCTCGATGCCCCCTTTTCTGCAACGACTTACCCGTCGCCTGGGTTCTGCTCGTTGAGCAGTTTGAACAACCCGATCTGACGCTGCTCCGGTGATGTATGGGTGCTGCGGTCATCCGAGATGTCGTGTGCAGTGGTGGAGGCGAGCGCTCTGGATCCGCGGAGCCCACGCTCTCTCTGCTTCGTGCTTCGGTGCCCGTCCTGTGGCCGCAAGTTCCCGATGGTCTCTCCGCCGGCCTGCGCCAACGCCTTCCGATGCATCGTTGCTAACCGGCGCAGGTTGTGCACGAAGTTGATCAGGCCGACAGCCACCGTGGCGCGCTGCAGCCCGGTGCAGCGCAGCAGCTTGCCCCTGCGGAACAGGTCCATATGCGCGAACACGTGCTCGACCCGTGCGCGCGTCTTCGCCCCGCGTTGATTGGCGCGCTTCTGCGCCGCCATCAGCGACCACACTCAAGCGCGGAGACAAGTGAGGCGCAAGCCAATCTCGCCTGCGATG
>DAIAZB010000034.1 GCA_027443745.1 Thiomonas sp.
GGGGATCAGTACCCCGCCGGCTTCGCGGCGAGCTTGGGGTCGATTTGCCAGATTTCATCGACCAGCTTGCCGTCACGGTACGTGAGCACATAGCGCACCGGCACGGTGGCCTTGCCCTTGAACACCACGTCGGCGGTCACCGTGGCGCCTTTGGGATTGGCGGCTTCCTGCAGATGGTCGATATCGGCCTTCAGCGGGCCGTTGGCCTTGGTGAACTTGGTCCAGGCTTCCTGGATGTCGGCCATCGACGCATAGCGCCCGTCGAGCGGGCCGCCCACCCATTCGAGCAGCGCATGGGGGCCGTAGCCGGCGGTGATGGCGTCGACATGGCCGGAGGCAATCGCCTCGACATGGGCTTTGGCGGCCTCGGTCGGGGTTTCGGCCCAGGCCGTACTGGCGGCGAAAGCCGCGGTGAACGCCAAGGCGACAGCGGCAAGGTGTGGGGTGCGGCGGCAGGCTTGCAGGATGGTCATCGGTCACTCCAAGAGGGTTGCGAATACCTGCATGGACGGCAGGCGCAGCGGTTTATTCCCGGAACCCATCCAAAAGACCAAGCCCTCAATCGGTCGGCAAGTTCGGCACGTCCAGTGCGTCGAGAAAACCAAAACGGGTGAAGTCGCTCATGCGCATGGGGTAGAGCTTGCCGATGAGGTGGTCGCACTCATGCTGCACCACGCGCGCATGAAAACCATGCACCGTGCGGTCGATGGGCCGGCCATGCTGATCGAAGCCGGTGTAACGGATGCTGGCGTGGCGCGGCACGACGCCACGCAGCCCCGGCACCGACAGGCAACCCTCCCAGCCCTCTTCCTGCGCATCCGACAAGGGTGTGATGCTGGGATTGCACAACACCGTGAACGGCACTTCGGGCGCGTCCGGGTAGCGCACGTTGTGGGTGAAACCGAAGATCACCACGGCCAGATCGACCCCGATTTGCGGCGCGGCAAGACCGGCGCCATCGGCCGCCTGCATCGTGTCGATCAAGTCCACGACCAGCGCGTGCAACTCCGGCGTGTCGAACGCCGGCACGGGCGGCGCCACGCGCAGCAGGCGCGCATCGCCCATTTTCAAAATGTCTCGAACAGCCATGGCCACCCTCCTCGATCGATCCTCGGCATCAGCTTGAGCGCAAACAAGGCGTTGGGTCCCGAAGCTGGATCAACACAGGTCAGGCAGGCATCTGCGAGAGCACGGCCATCAGGTCGGCGAAGCGCTCGCCCTGGACCATCACATGCCCGCGCAAAGCCTGCGCAGCGCGATCCCCATCACCGGCCCGGATGGCGTCGACGACAGCCTGGTGCTCACTGTAGGACGCCTGCAGACGGCCTTTGACGCGAAGTTGCAGGCGCCGGTAGGGGCGCAAACGGCGATGCAGGGCCTGGGCCTGATCGCACAGGAAACCGCTGTGGCTACCGGCGTAGATCAGGTTGTGGAAATGCTCGTTCAGGTGGTAGTAACGGTCGGCATCCGCCGCGTTGCGTGCGGCCTCGCAGGCCGTATGAGCCGCCTCGAGCGCGAGCAGCTCGGCAGTCGACATGCGCCGTGCGGCATGCCGGCCGCACATGGCCTCGAGCTCGGCCATGACCTCGAACATCTCGATCAGTCGCTGTGGCGAGATCTGGGCCACGGTCGCGCCGCGTCGACGCCGGATGTCAACCATGCCGGCCGAGGCCAACTGCATCAAGGCCTCGCGAACCGGCGTGCGCGACACTCTGAAACGCTGCGTCAGCTCGGCTTCGTCCAGCGGCGCGCCGGGGGGAAGTTCACCAGTCGCGATGTTTTCTTCAATGGTTTCGCGCAGGCGATCAGCGAGGGAAATGCTCTTGTCCATGGGTTGGAATGCTAGCGGGATTGCCCATCATGACGGCAAGGCGCCGCCCGTTGTGTTCTGGAAAACCCTGTATTGCGGATACAAGAATTCCAACAAAGAATACAAAACAGCCTTTTTTGTATTTTTACGGACCAGAACCTTTGGAACCCACCCCCGCATCCACCCCCATGGACCGCCAAGCCACGGCGTGGAACACCCGGCGCGCGGAGAAGATGCGGCGAATGAACGCCGTCGCGCATCTGGCGCGCGGCTGCCTCCTGCCCGCGGAGCGCATGGTGGAGGCCCTGGAGTTGCTGTTGATGCCCGGCGATCGCGTGGCGCTCGAAGGCAACAACCAGAAGCAGGCCGACTTCCTCTCGCGCAGCCTGGCACAGGTCGATGCCCGCCGCGTGCACGATCTGCACCTCTTGATTTCGAGCATCAGCCGGCCCGAGCATCTGTCGCTGTTCGAGACCGGTGTCGCGCGACGGGTGGATTTCGCGTTTGCCGGGCCGCAGAGTTTGCGCGTGGCCCAACTGCTGGAGGACGGCAAGCTGGAGATCGGCGCGATTCACACCTATGTCGAGCTTTACGCGCGGATGTTCATCGACCTGACCCCGCAAGTTGCGCTGGTTTGCGCCGAAAAGGCCGACGCGCAGGGCAATCTCTACACCGGGCCGAACACCGAGGACACACCCACCATTGTCGAGGCCACCGCATTCCGGCAGGGCATCGTCATTGCCCAGGTCAATGAATGGGTCGACGAGCTGCCACGGGTCGACATTCCAGGCTCCTGGATCGATTTCGTGGTCGTTGCGGACCGACCCTTCGCCATCGAGCCGCTGTTCACGCGAGATCCGCGCCACATCACCGATCTGCAGGTGCTGATGGGGATGATGGCCATCCGCGGCATCTACGAGCGCTACCAGGTGACCTCGCTGAACCACGGCATAGGCTACGACACAGCGGCGATCGAATTGCTGCTGCCGACCTATGCCGAGTCACTCGGGCTGAAGGGAAAGATCTGCCGCAACTGGGCGCTCAACCCGCACCCCACGCTGATTCCGGCGATCGAGAGCGGCTGGGCCGAAAGCGTGCATTGCTTCGGCAGCGAAGTGGGTATGGAGAACTACGTTGCCGCCCGTTCCGACGTGTTCTTCATCGGTCGCGATGGCTCGATGCGCTCCAACCGGGTGCTGTGCCAACTGGCGGGGCAGTATGGGGTGGACCTGTTCATCGGCTCGACCTTGCAGATGGACGCCGACGCCCATTCCTCGACCGTGACGCTGGGCCGATTGACCGGCTTCGGGGGCGCCCCGAACATGGGGCATGACCCGCGCGGCCGCCGCCACCCCACTCCCGCCTGGCTCTCGCTGATCACCGCCGACGCCCCGGTTGTCCGGGGGCGCAAGTTGGTGGTGCAAATGGTGGAGACCTACCAGAAGGGCGGTGTGCCGGCGCTGGTGGATTCGCTCGACGCCGTCGCGGTCGGTGACAAGAGCGGCATGCCGATCGCGCCGATCATGATCTACGGCGATGACGTCACCCATGTGGTGACCGAAGAAGGCATCGCCTATCTGTACAAGGCGCAGGGCCAGGAGGAGCGCCGTGCCGCGCTGGCCGCGATAGCCGGCGTCACGCCCATCGGCCAGCGCTCGGATGCGGCCGTGGCGCGCAACCTTCATGCGCGCGTCATCGTCGCCTATCCCGCCGACCTCGGCGTCAGCCCGCTGCAGGCCAAGCGTTCCCTGCTTGCGGCGCGCAGCATCGAGGACCTGGTGGACTGGTCGGGCGGGCTGTATCAACCGCCTTCACGGTTTCGAAGCTGGTGAGGCTGCGCATGCTCGCGTTATCGCCAAGCCCATGCCCGGCGCCGCGTGCCGTCTCGGCCGAAGACTGGGCGGAGCGTGCGGTTCAGGCTCTGCGCGACGAAGCCCTCCTGACGCCCAAGCCGGCCCTGGTGGACAGGCGCGGCAGCGGCGCCCACCATGACCTGGACCTTGCGCGCATGCTGCGCTCGGCGGAGGCGCTACGCCTGCCTTTCACCCAGATGGCACGCGCCGCACAGGCGGCCAGGCCCTCGTCCGCGCTGCGCACGCAACTGGCCTGGATCGGGCGCAGTGCCGAACAGCGCATGTTGATGGCCACCGGCGGGGCGAACGCCCATCGCGGAGCCATCTGGGCACTGGGTTTGCTCGTCGCGGCCGCGGCGCTGCACGGCGAGCAGGATGTCGATGCCGAGCGGCTGACATCGACTGCGGCAGCCATTGCGCGCCACCCCGATCACAACGCTGTCGACACCGACACGCATGGCGTGCGCGTCGGTCGCCGTTATGGCGTGGGGGGTGCGAAGGCCGAGGCCTGCGACGGTTTTCCTCATGCCCTGCTGCTCGGACTGCCGCGCTTGCGCCAAGCCAGAGCCAGCGGCTGCAGCGAGCCACACGCCAGGCTCGACGCCTTGCTGGCGATCATGTCCAGACTCGCCGACACCTGCTTGCTGCACCGCGCCGGACTCACGGCGCTGGCGACGGCGCAGCGCGGCGCCCTGTCGGTGCTCGACCTCGGCGGCAGCGGCACGACGCGCGGCATGCAAGCCCTGATGCGGCTCGACCGCGAGTTGGTGATGCTGCATGCGTCGCCCGGTGGCAGTGCCGACCTTCTGGCCGTCACTCTTTTCCTCGATGGCGCCGCGCCTTGGCCTGCCTGTGCCTGATGCAACCCGGAGCCGACCATGGAAACGCTCGACTTTGAATTCGCCGCCAGCCAGCCGACGCGCCGACGCGCGCACATCGGCGTGGTCGGCTCAGGGGATCTGGAGGTCCTGATCGAACCCGCCGCCGAGGCGATGGCGCGGGTCAAGGTTCGCACCAGCGTGGACGGTTACGCGCCGATCTGGCAACGCGTGCTGGAGCGCTTCTTCGCCCGTCATCCCTGGGCCGTGCGGGTCGAGATCAACGATTTCGGCGCCACCCCCGGGGTCGTGGCCTTGCGCCTGGAGCAGGCGCTGGAGGCCAGCCAGGCATGAACACTCTCCGCAATGCGCAGAGCTTCATCGAACTCGGCGGCCGCGAGCGCGCCCGGATGGTTCTCGATCCAGGCGGCCAGCGCGAGTTGCTCGGGCCGTTCGATCGGCTGATGTCGCCCTGGCTCGCGCGCCAGGGGATCGTGCCCCAATCCGACGACGGGGTCGTCATCGTCAAAGGCACGCTCGACGGCCATGCCGCAGTCGTGCTGGCCGTCGAGAGTGGGTTCCAGGGCGGGAGCATCGGCGAAGTGTCGGGCGCCAAGATCGCGGGAACGCTTGAACTGGCTTTGCGCGACTGCGAGGCTGGCCGGCCCGTCTGGCCCATCCTGCTGCTGGAGACCGGCGGCGTGCGCCTGCAAGAGGCCAATCTCGGCCTGGCCGCGATCGCCGAGATCCAGTCGGCC
>DAIAZB010000035.1 GCA_027443745.1 Thiomonas sp.
CGTGGTCGACCGCATCAACGCGAAATACGGCCTCAACAAGGTCTACTTCGGCGGCATGCAGGCCGCGCTGGAACACGACGCCGCACCCATGCGCATCCCGTTCAACCGCATCCCCGACGGCGACAGCGAACAGGAAGCCGAACACAACGCGCTATGGCTGCAGTCGCTCAACCGCTTCAAGGCGATGGCGGAGGGGGAGCATCGGCGGCGGGAGAAGGAGCGCGGCGGTGGGCACGGGGGAAAGTCCTCGCCTGAGCGAGACTGAAGGCATGCGGCAGGTGATGCCTGCGTCGCTGCTGGGTCTTTTCCGTCCTGTCGCGCCGACCTGAACACCCAAGGCGTTTGCGATGGGCAGCGCAGCCCGGCGACGTGCTCGCCCAATTGAAGCCCTGCGCCCTGCATTGTTACCCTGCCGCTTGCGCTCCCGGCTGCAGCCACCCCACCCCAGGGCGAAACCGCATGAATTTCAATTTTCGTCGCTCCATGCTGTGCCTCGCGCTCGCCGCCCCGTCGGCACTGGCGCTAGCCAACCCGCCCTCGACCCATCTGCAGCCAGGCCTGTGGCACTTCCGCTACCACTCCACGGTGCAAATGGACGGGCACACGGTTCCATCCACGAACCTCAGCGCACAGCGGTGCATCAAGGACACCGACCCGGCCAAGCTGCCTCTGATGCCCAAGCTGCCGCCGAACATCCAATGCACGGCACCGACGCTAAGGACCAGCGCCAAGGACTACCACGTGACCATGTCCTGCACCGCCAGCGAACCCAACGGCATGGTGTCCCACCTGGATGAGGATTTCGCGATCACTCCCAGCGATGACGGCAACCAGATCAGTTTCGATGGCACTGTGCATCAGCGCATCACGGGTTCGTCCATGCCCATTCCTGCTGCGCTGGTGAAGATTTCCGCAACCGGGCGCCACGTTGGTCAGTGCCCGGCATCCACGCACTGAGAAAGCCCATGCTGCGGCACCGTTCCGTGCCTCCCGGTGCTGCGTTCGTCGACGAGCGAGGATCAATGCTTCGACAACCCCGCGTTCTTTCCGGGGCGTCTGCGAGAACCGCTCCCCGCACAGACAGGGACTAGGTGCGGGCAACGCCCATGCGATGCTGCCGCTCATCCCGCACGAGGCTGACAAACCGGGCAAGCTGTCCGGTTTCGCCCATGGGTTCCGCTCTGCGGGCTGACGCTGATCCGAATGCCGACACGCCGATCATGTCCTATCGGTTCGAGGGATCGACCTCATCGGTATGGGCCGTGGTGAACCTGCCCAGCCGAAAGCAGCGCAATCGGCCACTGCCGGAATGCGCATTCGGCTGCTCCGGCTCTCCACCACAACCCGCCGACAAACCACAGGGCCGTCAGCCGACCGGCCGCCGGCTCCGCCGCAGCGCCGCCGCCTCCGCCCAGCGCGCCGCCACGCGCGGCGTGGTGATGCACACCGCCACGTCGGTGACGGTGGTCACCGCGCGCTCCAGCAGCTGGATGTCGGCTTCGTGCTGGCGCGCCACGTGCGGGTCCTCGAAGAAGATCGCGCGGTGGCAGCGGCGTTCCAGCACCAGGTCGGCGATCTGCGCGTCGCCACCCATCGGGCCACTCTGGTAGCGGTCGGCCCACGCCTGGCCCCGCGGCCAGCCGCGGCTCCAGGCCAGCTCATTGAGGCGCTGGCCGGTGGTCCCGGTGGCCACGCGGCGGGCGAAGCGCGACAGCGTGTCGAAGTGCTCGGCGGCGTAGGCCAGCATCGCGGGCTTCATCGCGTCATGCGCGATCAGGGCGAGCGTCTGCGATTCCAGCGCGTACAGGTCGTCGGCGCCGGGATCCGGCGCCAGACCCGCATGCATGCGTTCCAGCTCGATCCAATTGCGCGCCGAGGCCACGGTGGAGAGGAAGGGCTTGGCGTGGATCACGCACTGGCGCTTGAGCGCCACCGCCTCGGGAAACACCGAGGAAGGATCGACCGGGTCGATCAGGTAGATCGCGCCGTCCAGCGTGCGCGCGTCGCCGTCCATGCCCACGACTTCGGCAACCAGCTTCATCAGGCCGCCGGCGCGGCCGTAGGGGTAGCGGCGCAGGGTGGTGTAGTTGGCCAGCATGCCGGCGCGCATGATGGCGTCGTGGGTGCGGCCCACCGCGTGCAGCTCGATGCCGAGTTCGCGGATGCCGTGC
>DAIAZB010000036.1 GCA_027443745.1 Thiomonas sp.
GAAGCGCGCTCCTTATCGCCGACCACGAGCAGATAAGGTATTTTTTGCAACGAGTGTTCCCTGATTTTATAGGTGATTTTTTCGTTGCGCAAATCGGACTCGACTCTAAAGCCTTGTTTTTTCAGCGCTTGTGTCACTTCCGCCGCGTAGGCCGCAGAATCGTCGGTGATATTGAGCACCATGGCCTGCAGTGGTGCGAGCCAGAGTGGCAAGGCTCCCGCGTGGTGCTCGATCAGTACACCGATGAAACGCTCCATCGAGCCGACGACAGCACGATGCAGCATGACGGGCCTCACGCGTGCGGAATGCTCGTCGACATAGCTCGCGCCGAGTCGCTCGGGCATCATGAAATCGACTTGCATGGTGCCGACCTGCCAGGCACGACCGATCGAGTCCTTCATGTGGTATTCGATCTTTGGGCCGTAAAAAGCGCCCTCACCCGGCAATTCCGTCCAACGCACATTGCAAGCCTTCAGCGCCGCGCGCAAAGCAGCCTCGGCCTTGTCCCAGACGCCATCGTCGCCAATGCGTTTTTCGGGTCGAAGCGCAATTTTCAGATCAATCTCGGTGAATCCGAAGTCACTGTAAACCTTCATCGCCTGCCGGTGAAAAGCAGTGACTTCGGGTTCAATCTGATCTTCAGTGCAGAAAATATGCCCGTCGTCTTGCGTGAAGCCACGCACTCGGAGCAGACCATGCAGCGCGCCTGATGGTTCGTTGCGATGGCAGGCGCCGAACTCGCCGTAGCGAAGCGGCAAGTCACGATAGCTGCGCAAGCCTGCATTGAACACTTGCACATGACCGGGGCAGTTCATCGGCTTGAGCGCGTACTCGCGCTTTTCCGACTCGGTGAAGAACATGTTCTCGGCGTAGTTGTCCCAGTGACCGGACTGCTTCCACAAGCTCACATCGAGCACCTGGGGGCAACGAACTTCGTGGTAGCCGCTGTAAAGGTAGACCTGGCGCATGTACTGCTCGACCGCCTGCCACAGCGCCCAGCCTTTGGGATGCCAAAAAGCGAGGCCGGGCGCTTCCTCTTGGAAGTGGAACAGGTCGAGCTCTTTGCCCAGGCGCCGATGGTCGCGTTTCTCAGCCTCCTCCAGACGCTGCAAATATGCCGCCTGGTCTTCCTTGCGAGTCCACGCCGTACCGTAGATACGCTGCAATTGCTCGTTGCGGTGGTCGCCGCGCCAGTAGGCACCGGCAAGCTTCATCAGCTTGAACACCTTGAGCTTGCCGGTGGAGGGAACATGCGGCCCGCGGCAAAGGTCGGTGAACCGACCTTCGGTGTACAGCGAGACGTCTTCGCCTTGGGGGATGCCGGCAATGAGTTCTGCCTTGTAGATTTCCCCCTGGTCCTTGAAGAATGCAACGGCCTCGTCGCGCGGCAAAACACGGCGTGACACAGGCTCGTCCAGCATGGCCAGAGCGACCATCTTGGCTTCAATCGCCGCCAAGTCGTCCGGGGTGAATGGACGCTTGTAGGCAAAGTCGTAATAGAAGCCGTTTTCGATCACCGGGCCGATGGTCACCTGGGCTTGCGGAAACAACTCCTTCACCGCATAAGCCAGCAAATGGGCGGTGGAATGACGAAGGATGTCCAACCCCTCCGCGTCCTTGTCTGTCACGATGGCCACTTGAGCGTCGTGACTGATGGTGTGGCTCAGGTCGACAAGGCGGCCATCCACCTTGCCCGCAAGCGCGGCTTTGGCGAGCCCCGGACCAATGGACGCTGCGATTTGCGCGAGCGTGACGTCGCCATCGAAGTGACGGACGGAGCCGTCGGGAAGCGTAATTTGAGGCATGACGTGTAACCCTGGAAATGAAAAAGCGCGGTCAAGCCGCACTTTCATGAGCTCCGGGATGGAGCCGCGCGCAACTCACCCTGTCGTTCAAAGTTCGGGGCAAGTTCGCGGTGTCATGACCATGGTGTGAGGTGATTGTGATTCTGCGCAAGTTTGCGGGGCATCTCGCAGGAAAAGACTGGTAGGCGGTATTGGAATCGAACCAACGACCTCTTGCATGTCAAGCAAGCGCTCTAACCATCTGAGCTAACCGCCTGGTAACCCAAAATCTTAGCATGAGCGACTTCAACGTCGGACTGCTCGGCGTACGCCTTTGACGTCCCGCAACATGCCGAGGGCATGTGACAAACCCTCAAGCCCGGGTAATTCCACCGTGAACAACATGTGCGCAGCATCACCACGGCTCTGGGTCTGTACACCGATGACATTGATTTTTTCTTTCGAGAACACTTCGGAAATGTCACGCAGCAAGCCCTGCCGGTCCGCTGCCTCGACGATCAAATCCACCGGATAGACGACCTCACTGCGCGTTCCCCAGGTGACGGGAATGACGCGCTCGGGATGCTGGTGGGTGAGGTTGCGTGCATTCGGGCAATCGCCCCGATGCACCGAGACACCGCGCCCGCGTGTGACGAAGCCGCAAATCGGATCGGGTGGCGCTGGTTTGCAGCATTTGGCGAGTTGCGTGAGCAAGGCATCGACGCCGACCACCAGCACGCCCGCCTGTCGCTGAGGCTTGGGGGACTTGAGCGGAAGATCGATCCCGGCTTCGGTCGGAGGGCTTGTGGCCTGTCCGCGCAGTTGAATTTCAATTTGACGCAGAGGCAGAGCATCGCTGCCCACCCGCTCGAACAGCTGCTCGGGACTACGAAATCCGAGTCCGGCGGCCAACTCCTGCAGGTTCACGCCAGTCTTGCCCTCGCGCTGCAGCAGCTTTTCGACCTGAGCGCGGCCTGTGGTCAAGGTTTGCTCGATGACTTGGGCGTTGAACCACGCCCGAACCTTGGCCCGCGCGCGCTGGGTTCGCAAAAAACCGAGTTCGGGGTTCAGCCAGTCTCGCGAGGGACCGCCTTGCTTTGCGACGACAACATCCACCGTCTGCCCGCTGCGCAAGGGGGTGATCAAGGGAACGAGCGCGCCATCGACACGGGCACCGCGGCATCGATGCCCGATATCGGTATGCACGGCGTAGGCAAAGTCCACAGGGGTCGCGCCACTGGTCAGTTCAACGATGCGGGCCTGAGGCGTGAGCACATAGATGCGATCATCGAACAACTCCGCCGCGCTGCTCCGTGTTGAATCGTTCGGCGCCGGCGTCCCGCGCTCAACCAGTTCGCGCCGCAGCGACAGCAGTTGGCGAGCCAAGGCAATCTTGGCGTCGTATTCCGATGTCGCCGCAAGACCTCGATAGCCTTGCACACCAGCTTCCTTGTAGGCCCAATGTGCGGCAACCCCCTGTTCGGCATGATCGTGCATCTCATGGGTACGGATCTGGATTTCGACGGGCACATGTCCAGGGCCATGAACCACGGTGTGCAGGGATTGGTAGCCGTTGGGTTTGGGTTTGGCGATGTAGTCGTCGTACTCGGTGTCGACCGGTGTCCAGAGCGAATGCACCGTGCTGAGCGCGGCATAGCAGGCATCAACCGACGGCACGATGACGCGGAGCGCCAGCAGATCCATCACTTCATCGATGCCGAGCGACTTGCCTTGCATCTTGCGCCAGATGCTGTAGATATGTTTGCTGCGCCCACTGATCTGTGCGCTTTGGCCCTGCTCGGCCAGCGCGAGGCGCAATTGCTGCTCCGCTTCGGCGATGAGGGCTTCGCGCTGCGTTCCATGTTGTTCGAGCCACTGCGCTATGCGGGAGTAGGCCTGCGGCTGGGAGAATCGGAAGGCGATGTCTTCAATCTCCCACTTCATCGACCATAGGCCCAGCCTGTTGGCTAACGGTGCGTAGACCTCCAGTGACTCTCGGGTGAATGCGCGGGTCGGCCGCCGCTCATGATCGGCGTAGTAGCGCAGTGATTGCAAGCGCGACGCCAGACGCAACACGACCACGCGCAAGTCCTGCGAGAACGCAAGCAGGAGACGGCGCATCAACTCTTGGTGATGCGCCGTCTCCTGCGCCGATTCCTGTTCCGAGACACCGCGAGCCACGCGGAACACATCGACCAGCTTGCGGTTTTCCATCGCCAACACGGCGAGTTCGCGGCCGAACGCCTTGGTCAATTGCTCGTCAGGCTTCGCAAGTTGCGTGGCCGCCTGGCTCAGATAGGTGGCCGCTTGAGACTGCACGTCGGCGCCGATGGCACGCAGAATGCCGCAGGCGCCATCGGCATGCGGCAAAGCCGGCTCGCCGGTTTCCATCTCCACCCCACCCAGCAAGGCCGCGGCAAATGTCCGCGCCCTGGTTTGCAGATCGGGGGCCGCGCCGGCGGCGCCTGGACTGAACGCGTCAGACGGCACCAACTCATGGAGAAGATCAGGCAACATGGCCCGCCAGAGGTCGGCTGAGAAAGGCCTCAACGGCCGCAGTCTGGTCGGCGTGGACCAGCGTCGGCGCGTGTCCTACCCCGGCCAGTTCGATGAGACTGGCTTTCGGGCCGCGCGTGGTCATGGCGAGCGCTGTGGACCGTTCCAAGATGTCGGAATCCGCGCCGCGCAACACCAGCGTTGGCGAAACGATGCTGTCGTACAAGGCCCAGAGAGCCGCTTCACCCGCTTGTACGGCTTCGGGCGTGGTTTGCGCCATGGGCACACGAATGGCGGGGTCGTAGTGCAGGCGCCAGTTGCCCTCGTGCGGCACGACCATCGGACGACTGAGCTCCAGCCACTCCTCGTCGGTGTGCGGGCCGAAACCGACGGAGATGGATGCAAGATAAGCAGCCGCATCGGCCACGGTGGCAAATGCACTGGGTTGGCCGACGTAGCTGCTGATGCGCTGCAGACCACCCGGCGCGATCGACGGGCCGATGTCATTGAGCACCAAGGCGTCGATCGGACTGCGCTTCAGGCCGGCAAGCCCCATGCCGATGAGCCCCCCCATGGATGTCCCCACCCAGCAGATGCGCCGCGCCTTGAGCCGCGCCAGCAGGGTCACCATGTCGGCAACGTACTGCGGTAGTTGGTAGAGCATGGGCTGCTCCAGCCAGTCCGACTTGCCGCGGCCCACCACGTCCGGACAGATCACCCGAAAGCGGTTCTGCAAGGAACGCGCGAGTCGATCGAAGTCCCGCCCCTGCCTGGACAGGCCATGCACGCAGATTACTGCGTCGGGATTGTCGGGCGCGCCCCATTCCCAATAGGCCATGCGATGCAGGCCACCGGCATGCAGACATTGCACGAAGTCGAGCCTGGGCTGGATAAGATTGAACATGGTGGCACTGGCAGGGTCTGAGCGCGACAACCGCGCCTTTCGATCTTAGATCGTGCCGTGATTCCGTGTGATGGCTCGAGGCAGTCCGTCGACCTGAATACACTAACAAGTCACCCGATCGAGAGCGCAGTCTGGCCGAGGGATTGCAGTGACCCTGCGCCACCCGGATTGCGCGCACCGTCACGCCGAGCATCATGACAAATCCCATTCTTCCCAGTCCCTATGAAGACTTGCTGCGCGAGGTCATGCGCCGCGGCGCTGACAAGGCTGACCGCACAGGAACGGGAGCGCGCAGTCTGTTCGGCGCGCAACTGCGCTTCGATTTGCGCCTGGGCTTTCCCCTGGTGACGACCAAGAAAGTGCACCTCAAGAGCATCATCGTCGAGTTGCTCTGGTTTCTGCGCGGAGACAGCAATGTGCGTTTCTTGCAGGAGCATGGCGTCACCATCTGGGACGAGTGGGCCGATGCGAACGGTGAACTGGGCCCGGTCTACGGTGTGCAGTGGCGTTCATGGCCCGCGCCAGATGGACGCCGGATCGACCAGATCAGCCAACTCGTCGAGGGCTTGAAGCGCAATCCGGATTCACGCCGTCATGTCGTCAGTGCTTGGAATGTCGGCCAGATCGGCGACATGGCGCTGCCACCCTGCCACCTGCTCTTCCAGTTCTATGTGGGGCCGCCGGCGCAAACCGGCGGTCGGCCGCAACTCAGTTGCCAACTCTATCAGCGCAGTGCGGATTTATTCCTGGGCGTGCCATTCAACATCGCCAGCTACGCGCTTCTCACGCACATGGTTGCGCAACAATGCGACATGGAGCCCGGCGACTTTATCTGGACAGGTGGCGATTGCCACATCTATCACAACCATTTCGAGCAGGTGCGCCTGCAGCTTTCGCGCCCGCCCCACCCCTCGCCTGCATTGCGCATCCACAGCAAGCCAGACAGTCTGTTCGACTACGTCTTGGCAGACTTTGAGGTGCTGGATTACCGCCATCACCCTGCGATCAAGGCCCCGGTTGCGATCTAAGAAATCACCGTGCCCCACCCTCCACATCAAAATTCCGGCCCACACGTGGCCATCATCGCGGCAGTAGCCCGCAACCAGGTCATCGGGCGTGGCCATGCGCTCATCTGGCATCTGCCGGCAGATTTGGCGCATTTCAAGCGTGTCACCCTCGGTCACCCCATCCTGATGGGGCGCAAGACCTGGGCATCCATCGGCAGACCACTGCCGGGCAGGCGCAACGTGGTCATCAGTCGCAACGCCGATTTCATCGCACCCGGCGCTGAAACCGCGACCTCGCTGTCGGACGCCTTGCGCATCTGCACCGAGGCGCCCGAGGTCTTCATCATCGGTGGCGCGGACATCTACAGCCAGGCCATTCCGCTCGCACAACAACTGTGGCTGACCGAAGTTCACGCCGAGCCACAGGGCGACGTCTATTTTCCGGCCTGGGACCGCGATGCCTTCGTCGAAATCAGTCGCACTCCGCACCCTGCTCAGGACAATCTTCCCGCGTTCGACTTCGTCCTTTACGAACGCAAGGCCTAAAGTCACAAAAAAGCCGCCCATTGGAGCGGCTTGGTGTGCATGCCAAACGATGCGGCTTTACAGCTTGCGCGTCATCATGAAGCGGTCGAACTCATTCTCTGCAACACGGAACCAGAGGATGTCATCGTTGCGAAACTTGGCCCAGTCGGTGTAGACCTTCTTCCAGTTCGCATTGCTGCTCGACAACTCGGCATACAACTCATTGGCCGCCTTGTAGGCGCTCTCCATCACGTCCTTCGGGAAAGGCTGCAGTTTGGCCCCCTTCCCCACCAGTTCACGCAGCGCATTGGGGTTGCGTGCGTCATACATGGCTTGCATGTTGACATGTGCATGCGAGGCGGACAGTTCAACAGCACTCTTGTAATCGTTGGGCAGCGCATTCCAGGCCTTGGAGTTGACGAATAGATCCAACTCAGGACCGCCTTCCCACCAACCGGGATACAGGTAGTTCTTCGCGACCTTGTAGAAGCCGAGTTTCAAGTCGTCATAGGGTCCGATCCATTCCGCGGCATCGATGGTCCCCTTCTCCAGCGAGGGATAGATATCACCCCCGGGAATGTTCTGCGGGATCACGCCGATGCGCTCCATCACCTTGCCGGCAAAGCCGCCGATGCGCATTTTCAAGCCCTTCATGTCAGCCAGGCTCTTGATTGGCTTGCGGAACCAACCGCCCATTTGCGAGCCGGTGTTGCCCATCGGGAAATTGATGATGTTGTAACCAGCGTAGAACTCGCGCATGAGCTTCAGTCCGTTGCCCTGATACATCCAAGCCGTCATTTGACGCGAGTTCATGCCGAAAGGCACGGCACAGCCCAGCGCGAAGGTTGGGTCTTTGCCGAAAAA
>DAIAZB010000037.1 GCA_027443745.1 Thiomonas sp.
GGTTCACCGGAATGACCTGCACATAGCGCTGCGGCACGATGCCGATGACGGCCACCGCACGCACCGCGGCGCCGCGCTGGGCGAACGCCGGACCGGTCACCACCGGCGAGGCCGCCGTCACGCCATCGAGCTGCTGCAGCACGCCGAGCACGCCCGGCCAGTTGTTGATCGAGCGCAGGCGCTGGGGGCGGGCATCGGTGCTGCGCAGATCGACCGTGCCGGGCGGCACCGCCTGGGCCAGCGGCAGCAGGTCCGGACTGCTGACGACGATGTGTGCCTGCGTGCCGAGGGTGCGCTGCACGATATTGCCCTGCAGCCCGTCCACCAGCGCGGTGATGAACACGATGACCGCCGCGCCCACCGCCACGCCGACGATGATGAGCAGGGTCTGCGCCCGCCCGTCGCGCAGGAAGTTGTAGGCGATACGCCAGGACAGTTCCATGGGCTTTGCGTCGGCGTTGGTGGCTTGGCGCGCGGTTCAGCGCGGCGCGCCGGCCACTTCATTGCGGCCGCCGCCGGCGTTGCCCACGCCACCCACGGGAAGGCCCTGCAAGGCCGCCCGCACCCGCTGGCCGGGCTGCACCTTGGGGTCGTCGATCACCACCGCTCCGGCCTGCGGGCCGGAGCGCACCTCGCTTGCCACCAGGCCCTGCAGACCGAGCGTCACGGCCTGCGCCCGGGCATGGCCGGCGCGCAGCACCAGGACCTGGGCGTGCTCGCCCTGACCGGCGCGCAGGGCATCGTTGGGCACCACCAGCGCGTCGGCACGCTGGCCGGTGGTGATGTCGCACGACGTGGTCATGTCCTGCCGCAGCCAGTCGGGCGGCTGCGGCACGGTGAGGCGCAGCTCGATGGTGCCGCTGGTGGTGTCGACCGCCGGGGCGATGAAACTGAGCTGCGCGTCGAAACTGCGATTCGGATACGCGTCGGTGAGGCATTGCGCGGCCTGGCCGAGTGCCAGATGTTCCAGGTTCTGCTCGTCCACCGGCAACGACACTTGCGTGCTGCCGGTGCGTGCCAGGGTGAACAGCACCTGCCCCGGTGTGATGGTGTCGCCCGCCTCCACACTGCGCGTGAGCACTTGTCCGGCCACTTCGGCGCGAATGACGCTGCGCGCCTGCACCGCCTCGGCGGCGGTCAGCGCGGCGCGCAATTGCGATTCGGCCGCGCCACCGGGGCGCACTGCATCCCAACCGGCGCGGGCACTGCGCACCTGGGCCGCGGCTGCAGCCCGGGCCTGCTCGGCCTGCTCCAAGGCCTGCTGCGACAACGCGCCTTGCTGCACCTGGACACGGGCGCGTGTTTCCTCGCTGCGCGCCAGTTTCAGCGCCGACTCGGCATTCACCAGGGCGGCCTGCGCCTGCGGCCGGGTTTGCGTGAGCAGTTGCTGCAACGCCGCCTGAGCCTGCGCCCGCTGCGCGCGCGACTGGTCGCTGCGCAACTCCAGCAGCACCTGCCCGGGCTGGACGCGCTCGCCACGATCGACCAGGCGCTTGATCACCACGCCGGTGATTTCGCTGGCGATGTTGACGCGTGAGGGCGTGATGATGCGCCCCGTGGCCACCACGTCCTGCAGCAGCGGCCGGCGCTCGACGCGATAAGCCGCCACCAGCGGTCCGCGCCACCAGTCGAGCAACCAGATGCCCGCAGGCACCAGGACGATGACGACTAGAACGAACCAGAGAAGACGACGGCGCATGGGCAAGCAGGGCATGGAGCGTGGGGCTGAGCCGTCATCCAACCGGCCACAAGATCAGGATTGTCCGACATGCTCGAACCCATGAACTTGCGTGTGGTCAAGCCCCGTGGCGGGGCCGGATCACGGCATCGATGCCCGCAGGCCCCTGCGGTGCGGCGTCAGGCCGTCACCCCGCCCCGGCTGTCGACGACCTCTCCGGCGCGCAGGGCCAGCACCCGGCCCTCGGCCAGCGGCTGCCAATGGCCCACACCCAAGGGCACGCTGGCCAGCAGGGTCAGGGCGTGAACCTCCTGGTGATGGCTGTGAACTTCCAGGCCGCCGGCTTCCTGCAGGTGCACGCCCGCCGCACGGCGCAACTGGTACAGGCCGGGCGGGCGGATGCTGTCATCGGCCTGCCGGCGGCGGTGAGCGTGGGCAAACAACACGTCGCCATCGCTGTAGAGGAAATTGGCCGGGCCGATGGGACGCAGCCGCGCGGCGAATACCGTCACCACATCGAGCCGGGCCGCCACGCTGGGCACGCCGTTCGCCGCGCGCCAAAGCGGCGCGAGTTGGCGCAGCAGCTGGCAGAACACATGCTCGGAATCGGTCTGGCCGATCGGTTGCCAACATGCCGGCACGCCATCCACCTCGAGCGGCCAGCGCGACTGGATATCGGGTAGATCGCCGTTGTGCGCGAACACATGGCGATGACCACCGAGCTCGCGCGAGAACGGCTGGGTGTTGGCCAGCGCCACCGGTCCGCGCGAGGCTCGGCGCACATGGGCAAGCACCAGCGGGCTGTGGAAGTCGTGATCTTCCAGCACGCGCGCGAACGCGCTTCGCACCGCCGGCAGCGGCTCGCGCAGCACATGCGCCTCGGGGCCATCGAAATACGCCGCGCCCCAGCCGTCGGGGTTGCCGCCGTGGACCGGGGCACCATGGGTGGCGAATTCGGCGAAGCGCAGGCGCACCCGGGCCGGGCGGGCGCTGCTGACGGCGAACAACTCGCACATGATGCAGACCTAGCTTGCGCGGTGCGTGGGGAAGCCGGCGTGGTCCATGTCCGGTCTCAGCGCTGCAACTGCACCGAGCCGGACACGGTCACGCCGAGTGCCCGCACCCCAGCCTCGATCGGAACCGCCTGCTCACCCATTGGCACCGCGGCCATGGCGCGGAACATGGGCCTGGGCGCCGGGGAGGCGCCTTGCAGGCTGCCGATGCTCACCTCGCGCAACGCATAGCCGGCGTAGCCGAAATCACGCGCCGCGGCCTGGGCCTGGTTGCGGTACTGGGCAATGGCTTGCTGTGTGAGCTTGGCCAGTTCGCGCGCCTGCAGCTCGGGCGAGATTTCGGTGCCGGTGCTTTGCACCTGCAGGCTCTGCGCAAGCTTCCCGGCGAGGCGGCCGACAGCGGCGAAATCCACCGACTTGAGCATGATCTGGGCACCCACGCTCCAGCCGTCCTGCTGGCTCTGCCCGGCCACCACCTTGTAGCGTGGCTGGGTCTGGAAGTTGCCGGTCTGCACCTGCACGCCCGGCGTGGCGCGTGCCGTTTTCACCGCGCTGTCGAGCAGCCTGGTGACTTCGGCGTTCAGGGCGGCGACATCGCTGCCCTGGCGCTCGGCGGCTAGCACCACCACGGCGCGGTCGGGCGCGACGTCGGCATGCGCCGTGGCTTCGAGTTGCAGCACACCGGCGGGCCGAGCGCCGCAATCGCCCAGCGGTGTCTGCGCCAGGGCGGCGGGCGTCACCGCGAGGCAAGCCGCGCACAACGCCACGGCGGGAAGGTAACGCCGCAGGCCCTGTGGGCACTGGGCCGGGTTCGTGGTCCGTGGGTGTGCATGCATGCCGGTCCTCATCGCGCATGGGGGTCGGTGCAACGCCGGGCTGGCGCAACACCGGGTTGGTGCAGCGCTGTTGACAGAACTCACAACGCCGACCCAATGCAGATGGTAGGCGTGCTCAGCGCCGTTCGTCGTCATCACCCCAGCGGTGATACCAGCCGCCTTGAAACACGCCATAGGGCTGGATGTAGACGCCGGCGCGGGGCGGCACGACGATGCAACCCGAGAGACTGGCCGCAAGCAGCGCGGCAAGCAGAATGAAGCGCATGGAAGTTCCTTCGGCAGGCCGTAGCGGCCCGCATGGTGGAGGGTTGATGGGACGGCGCATTGCCGTGCCGCAGGCCTCAGCGGCACAAGCCCCAATGCCCCGGATGCCAGCCCCACGGGCCCCACCAGCCTGGATGCCAGCAGGCATGAGGAGCGGGACGCACCACCACGGCGACCGGCGGCCCGGGAGGCGCCAGTGGCGCCACATAACAGCCGCTCAATGCCGCAGCGGCCGTGAGCCCCAGCAAGCCCAGGCGCAGGCGTCGCGCCCAGGCACGCGACGCCGCGCGTGAAACCCGCGACCGGGCCCCGCACGCTGCGCGCGGCCCCTCCAGGAGGGGGTCGCCTCGCTTCGGGCGGCCGGGCGCGAGGCTCATGGCCCGACCCTCCGGCTGATCGCGTTTTGCTGCTGGTTCAGGCCCGCTTGTTGCACTCTGGTGATGTAGCCGCCATTGGCCTGGGCCATCGCGCGTTGCTCCAGGCGAGTCTGTCGCACCTGGGCGTGCAGGCTCTGAGCCTGCGCCGCCGTCAGTTCGCCTTCGCGACGCTCATGCACGATGCGACGGTTGAGATGCTGGGTGCGGTCGAGGACTTGGTCGCGTCGCGGGTGGACATGTTCCCAGTGGCTTTCCGCTTGTGCCGATGTGGCAACGAGCAGGGTGCCCAGGGCGAATGCGCCGAGCAGGGTTTTGTGCAGCGTGGTGGTTTTGGTGTTCATGGTCTGAGTTCCGGTTGCGAGCGCCCCCAGTTGTCCGCAAGCGGACTCTCCAGCATGGAGATGAGCCAACCCGGGGCGGCCCTGCGTTTTCACACGAGATCGAAGCGAACGTTGCTGCATGCAGTGCCGGCGATAACGGAGTCGCCCTCCACGATGGCGACAGTGCCGACTGCGTAAATGTCAGCAGATGTGTCGCCATGCCGGCCGCGCTTCGTGGTCCGGAGTCTGTCCCCACACCACGCCCCATCACTTAAGACAGACCTAAGTTCATGCATGGATCATTCATCACAGCGCAATTTCGATTCCATCGGATTTCTTCACGGAGGTGCATCATGAAATCCAGAAAACTGTGGGCAGCCCTGGTTGCTGCCGGCATCATCGGAGGCAGCGGCTTCATGGCCTACCAGATGAGCTATGCCGGTATTCCGGCCCATGTGGAACTCAACAACAAGGCGGTGCCCCTGTTCAACAACCCGCCGGGTGCGCCGATGCAGACCGCTGCCGTGGGCGGACCGAACTTCGCCGCCATCGTCAAGCAATTCGGCGCCACGGTGGTGCATATCAATGTGCGCGGCGAAACCAAGAGCACCGACGCGCCCGACATGTCGCAAGTGCCGCCGCAACTGCGCAATTCGCCGTTTTTCCAGTTCTTCCAGCAATTCCAGAACCAGCAGCCGCGCGAGGTGCCGACCGAAGGTCTGGGCTCGGGTTTCATCATCAGCTCCGATGGGCTCATCCTCACCAATGCCCATGTCGTGAAAGGCGCCAAGTCGGTGATGGTGACGCTCACCGACCACCGCAGCTACAAAGCCAAGGTGCTGGGCTATGACACCAAGACCGACATCGCCGTGGTGAAGATTCCGGCCACCAACCTGCCCACGATCCGCGTCGGTAATCCGGCCAACCTGGAACCTGGCGACTGGGTGCTGGCCATCGGCTCGCCCTACGGCTTCTACAACACCGTGACCTCGGGCATCGTCAGCGCCAAGAGCCGCTCGCTGCCCGACGACGACATGGTGCCCTTCATCCAGACCGACGTGGCCGTGAACCCAGGCAACTCCGGTGGCCCGCTGTTCAACACCAAGGGCGAGGTGGTCGGCATCAACTCGCAGATCTTCACCCAGACGGGAGCGTTCGAGGGCCTGTCCTTCGCCATCCCGATCAACGTGGCCGTGACGGTGGCCAAGGAGATCATCCAGAGCGGCCATGTGGAGCACGCCAAGCTGGGCATCGCGGTGCAGACCGTGTCGCAGCAACTGGCCAACTCCTTCGGCCTGCAAACGCCGCGCGGTGCGCTGGTGGCCAATGTGGCCAAGGGCAGCCCGGCGGCCAAGGCCGGCCTGAAGGCGGGTGACATCATCCTGAGCGTCAACAACGAGCCGGTGAACGACTCGGCGGACCTGCCGATGATGATCGGTCTGATGCAGCCGGGTCAGGCCGTCAAGCTCGGGGTCTGGAGCAACCATCGCGAATCCACCATCACCGCCACCCTGGGCAGTTTCAGCAGCAACACCCTGGTGGCCGATGCCGGTGGCAGCGCCGAGGGCGGCCATGGCCTCGGCCTGGCCGTGCGTCCGCTCAAGCCGGCCGAGGAGCAGCAGGCCGATGTGCACCACGGGCTGCTGGTGGAGAGTGTCTCGGGTCCGGCCGAGCAAGCGGGCGTGCAAACCGGCGACATTCTGCTGGCGGTGGATGGCAAACCGGTGGACAACATCGACCAGGTTCGCACCATCCTGAAGAAAGCCGGCAAAACCGTGGCGCTCCTCATCCAGCGCGGCAGCAACCGCATCTTCGTCCCGGTGGAAATGGGCTGAATGCCGGCCCGTCACCAGCCTCGGTGCCTGCAAGCGCCGAAGCTGGCGCGGGCAACCCCGATTTGGCCGCAGTTCTGACTCCCTGGACTGCAGCCACTTGGCGGCGGTAACGGGCCGCCGCCTTCACCCGCCCTGGTGCTCATGCTCCGGGGTGTTCCTCAAGCAAGCGAGCAGCACTTCCGGCGGGCCTCGGTCCGCTTCTTTTTTCCGCGCTCGATCTTGCGATGCCGGCGCGTCCTTGCGCTTATGCTTGTTGCAGCGGAAATCATCCCGCAAATCAGCACGTCAAGAACCAGGAGAATCCAGATGCAATCTCGATCGAAAAAGTCCTACGCGGCCCAGCTCTGCGCCAGTCTCATCGTGCTCACGGCGCTGAGCAATTTGCCGGCCCAGGCGAGTGACAGCAGCCTGACACAAGGCGCGAAAAAGGTGGGCACCACCGTTGGCACGGTGGTGCGTGACGTTGGCAAGGAGGGCAAGAAAGTGGGGCTGGCAGTGGGCCATGAAGCCAAGCACGTCGGCCTGGCCGTGGGCCATGC
>DAIAZB010000038.1 GCA_027443745.1 Thiomonas sp.
ATAGGCGGCGCGCAGCAATTCTTGCTGGTGCCGCGAAAGGTCTGCCTCTTGCGCGTGCAGCACCCAGGTCGTCAGCGCAAAGACCAAGGCCAGGGGCAAGGTGGCAACGAGCAGGAGTTTGAGGCGCAGATTCATGAGGCGTCGGACCGCGAACGGAGGTTGCGCGCGGCGAAAGATAGTAGCTTGGTGTGCTCCGTCAAGCCAACCTGGCACGGGTTCGACACCGTTCGTGGCCGCCTCGCTGCGCGACGCTCCTGCCGGTGTCCGTGGCGCTACGCACCATCGGCATGTGGCGTGGCTTCGCTGTGTGACGCGAGAAACTCCAAGAGCCGTGCGGCGGAGGGTTGCAGATCCTCGAACCGTCGAAAGCAAATCGCGAAGTGCCGTTGTGCCCAGGGATCGGATAGCGGAATGAGCACAACCTGGTCCCGATGGCCACGGACAACTTCGCGTGGAATGACACTCACGCCCAGGCCGGCGGCGACGACGCGCAAGGCCGCATCGAACGTCGTGACGATCACGCGGTAGTTGATCCGTTGCCCCGCGCGACCGGCCGCCCGTTGCAGCATGCTGTGAACCGCTGTAGCGGGCGGCAACCCGACATGCTCGAAGGCCAGTGACTCCTCGAAGCGCATACGTCGGCGTCGGCATAGCGCGTGTGCTGGGTGCACGGCGAGCATCAGCTGATCCCGTCGGTAGGCACGATGCTCCAAGCCTTGGAAGTCCACCGTATCCCAGCACACGCCAAGACCGGCGCCACCATCGCGAACAACCCGGATGATGTCCCGTGAGACTCGTTCCTCGATATCCACGTTGATCTCGCGATGGTCAGGGTCGCGCATGAAAGCCGCAACATCATCGAGAAGTGCCTCGGCGATGGCTGAAGCGCTGGCCACCAGCCGCACGTGGCCCTTGAGGCCGCCGGCAAACGCGCAGACATCAGCCTCCATGCGGTCGAGGCTGAACAGAATGGTTCGGGCATGTTCCAGCAGGGCGACGCCCGCAGGCGTGGGGTGCACCCCACGCCTGCCGCGCACGAGCAGCTTCGCGCCCAAGCGCTCCTCCAGTTGGGTGATGCGTTTGCTGATGGCCGAGGGCTCGATGTGCTCCTGCGTCGCCGCCAGTTTCATGTTCCGGGCGTCGCACACGGCCACGAGCAGCCGCAGAGTCTTGAGATCGATATCCATGGTTCTCGCGCAGTTTGACGGTTCCCGTTGGGAATTCACAGACTTCCAAAGTACCACTTGTTTGAGATCGAGGAAATCCTCAATCGCAGCCATGCGCATGGCGCGGCCCGACCGGCCGCGGCGGCGTCTACCTCGGGCCGTGGATGCGCGCAGGAGCACATCGCAGCAGAGTTTCCAATATGGCATGTATAAGGTTCTTAATTACCACTTGTGAATTAAATGGGAAACTCTAAAGTATGGCTCTGCACGCGGCTTGGCGGTGTGCTTCACAACGGGCAGAGGAGCACGTGATGAGGGTATGGCCCGCGAGGGTGTCGATCCGGGAAGTCGGTTTACGCGATGGGTTGCAAAGCATCGCCACCATCGTGCCCACGACTCAGAAGTGCGAATGGATTGCCGGTGCGCATCGCGCGGGGATGCGGGAGATCGAGGTCGGCTCCTTCGTCCCGCCGCGGCTGCTGCCGCAGCTTGCCGACACGGCCGCCGTGCTGACATTTGCAAAGACGCTGCCGGGACTGTTCGCCTCGGTACTGATTCCCAACCTGAAGGGGGCCGAACGCGCGCTCGAAGGAAAGGCCGATCTGATGATCCTGCCTCTGTCGGCGAGCCAAGCGCACAGCCTCGTGAACTTGCGCAAAGCGCCCGACGACGTGGTGGCCGAGATGGCGCGGATCCGTGCAGCCCGCGATGCGTCGGGAAGCCGGACCTTGATCGAGGGCGGGGTCGGCACCGCCTTCGGATGCACGATTCAGGGCGCGGTTGACGAGGCCGAAGTGCTGCGCTTGATGCAGGCCTTGCTCGATGCCGGGGCGGACCGTGTCAGCTTGGCCGACACCGTCGGCTACGCCGATCCGGCCTCGGTGCGTCGTCTTTTCGAGAAGGCGCTGCGCATCGCCGGCAATCGATTCTCTGGCGGGCATTTCCACGACACCCGAGGTTTGGCGTTGGCCAATACGGTTGCTGCGCTGGAATTGGGCGTTACGCGCTTTGATGCCTCTCTGGCAGGAATCGGCGGTTGCCCTCACGCGCCGGGGGCGAGCGGCAACACGACGACCGAGGATCTGGCCTTCATGCTCGAAGCCATGGGGTGCCGCACGGGCATCGATCTTCGTGCCCTGCTCACCCTCCGCCAACATGTCGTTGGATGGATTCCCGCAGAGCCAACGCACGGCGCGCTCTGGCGCGCCGGACTTCCCAAGACTTTTACGGGGATCCAATGACGATGCCTGATGAGACGCTTCCGCTCGATGGCATTCGTGTCGTCGAGTTCACCCACATGGTGATGGGCCCGACCTGTGGAATGATCCTGGCCGATCTGGGTGCGGAAGTGATCAAGGTCGAGCCCCCGGGCGGCGACAAGACGCGTCACCTACCCGGGTTGGGCATCGGCTTTTTCCGCGCTTTCAACCGCAACAAGAAAAGCGTGGTGCTCGACATCAAATCCGAGCAGGGACTTCGCGCTGCTCGCGAACTGATCGCCACGAGCGATGTCATGCTGGAGAACTTTCGCCCGGGATTGATGGGCGAGCTGGGCCTGGGCTACGCGAGTCTTGTCGAGGACAACCCGCGTCTGATCTACGCCTCCCACAAGGGATTCCTGCCCGGTCCGTATGAACATCGCACGGCCCTGGACGAAGTGGTCCAGATGATGGGCGGCCTGTCCTACATGACAGGTCCCGAAGGGCGCCCGCTGCGTGCCGGAACCTCGGTGAACGACATCATGGGCGGGATGTTCGGGGCGATCGGCGTGCTCGCGGCATTGCGTGAGCGTGACCGCACCGGCCGCGGTCAGGAGATTCAGAGCGCGTTGTTCGAGAACTGCGTGTTCCTGGCCGCGCAGCACATACAACAGTTCCTCATGACGGGCGAGGCGCCTCCGCCCATGCCATCGCGTGCCTCGGCCTGGAGCGTGTATGACGTGTTCACACTGGCGCAAGGCGAGCAGCTGTTCATCGCAGCGACGAGCGATCGTCAGTTCCGGATCCTCTGCCAGGTGATCGGGCGCGAGGATCTTGCCAAGGACCCCCAACTCGCGACCAATGCCCAGCGTGTGGAGCGGCGCCCGGATTTGCTGCGGCGCCTGGGAGAGACTCTCGCCACGTTGCGCAAGGACGAACTGGCCTCTCGTCTCGAGGCGGCTGGTTTGCCCTATGCGCCGATCACGCGCCCTGACGAACTGGTGCGGGATCCGCATCTGCTCCAGAGCGGTGGGCTGGTGCCGATGCGTACGGAAAACGGGGACACCACGCAGGTCGTCCTGCTCCCGCTCACCTTGGGTGGACGTCGCCCGGGAGTGCGCCTTCCGTTGGCTGGTCCGGGAGAACACAACGCCCAGTTCCTGGGCAGCTGGTCGAGCCGGGATTCGCACGAAAGCCCGGGCGTGATGGGACGGTCGGATCTCAATCGCATCGATTGATACGTCTCGGAAAACACTCGGGAGTTATCTCATGGACGACTGGTTTGAAAACCCGATGGGTCTGATGGGCTTCGAATTCGTCGAATTCGCGTCGCCCACGAGCGCAGTGCTCGAATCGCTCTTCGAACAGTTGGGTTTCACCCTCGTGGCGCGCCATCGATCGAAGGATGTGGTGCTGTACCGTCAGGGCGAGATCAACTTCGTTGTGAACCGCGAGCCGCGCTCCCAGGCTGCCTATTTCGCCTGTGAACATGGCCCCAGTGCCTGCGGCTTGGCGTTTCGCGTACGCGATGCGCATGCCGCCTATGCGCTGGCCTTGCAGCGCGGCGCACAACCCATCGACATTCCGACCGGGCCGATGGAGCTACGCCTTCCGGCGATCCGCGGGATTGGTGGGGCGCCGCTGTACTTGATCGATCGCTATCGAGACGGCGAGTCCATCTACGACATCGACTTCGCTTTCCTTCCGAACGTCGATCGACGACCCCTCGGCCATGGCTTGCGCGCGATCGATCACTTGACGCACAACGTCTACCGCGGGCGAATGGCGTATTGGGCGGAGTTCTACGAGCGCCTGTTCAATTTCCGGGAGATCCGTTACTTCGACATCAAGGGCGAGTACACGGGATTGACGTCACGGGCCATGAGCGCCCCTGACGGCTTGATCCGTATTCCGCTCAACGAGGAAGGCGCCCAGGGCAAGGGGCAGATCGAAGAGTTCCTCATGCAGTTCAACGGCGAGGGCATCCAGCACATTGCGCTGCACTGCGATGACCTGCTGCGCGCGGTTGACGCGCTGCGTGCGTCCGGCGTTCCCCTGATGAGCGCGCCCAATGACGTCTATTACGCCATGCTCGAAGAGCGCCTTCCAGGCCACGGAGAACCGGTCGGCGCATTGCAGGCGCGCGGCATCCTGCTCGATGGAAGCACGGCCGATGGCGACAGCAGGCTCTTGCTGCAGATCTTCTCGCAACCGATTCTCGGGCCGGTGTTCTTCGAGTTCATTCAACGCAAGAACGACCAAGGTTTCGGTGAAGGCAACTTCAAGGCATTGTTCGAGTCTCTCGAGCGCGACCAGATTCGCCGCGGAGCCTTGAAGAGCCCATAGCCGATGGACACGAACCATCGAACGGTTCGATTGAAAACAAAGGAGACTCCATGAATACGACTGACCGGCCGACGATCGCGGCCAAGCCGAACACGACGTCAGCACAAGTGGATGCGACGGCTCTGATCACGGCACGCGTCGACCGCCTGCCGCCAGCGCGCCACTTGTGGTGGCTGGTGATACTCATCTCGCTGGGGGGGTACTTCGAGATCTACGACCTGATCTTCATGGGGTACGTCGCCCCCGCGATGGCCCACAGCGGAATTCTGGCCACAACCACCGCAAGTTTCTTCGCCTTCAAGGGCTTCGGCGCCTTCGTGGCGGCCACCTTCGCGGGCTTGTTCGTCGGCACTTTGGGATTGAGCTTTCTCGCCGATCGCTATGGCCGCCGAGCCGTCTTCACCTATTCGCTGCTGTGGTACTCGGTGTGCTCGGCGATCCTGGCTTTCCAGCAGGACGCCGCCGGCCTCCTGCTTTGGCGCTTCGCGGCCGGCATCGGCATCGGGGTCGAAATCATCACGATCGACACCTACATCTCGGAATTGGTCCCGCAGACGATGCGCGGGCGGGCCATCGCGGTGAACCAGGCCGTCATGTTCCTGGCCGCTCCTGCCGCGGCGCTCATCTCCTACCTTCTGGTGCCGACCACGTTGCTGGGCCTCGCCGGGTGGAGTTGGGTGATCCTTCTCGGCGCCGGTGGCGCGGTGGTGGTGTGGTTCATCCGGCGCCCGGTCCCCGAGTCCCCTCGGTGGCTGATTCGCCAGGGCCGCACGGCCCAGGCGGGGCAAATCGTCACCGACATCGAGCAGCGCATCCAACGCACGCTGGGGCATCCTCTGGCTGCTCCGCAGCCCGCCCCACGGCCTGCCACGCCGCCGACCACGTCGTTTGCGCGACTGTGGCATGCGCCGTATCGAGCACGCTTGATCATGTTGATCGTCTTCAACCTTTTTCAGGCCATCGGCTATTACGGTTTCGCCAATTGGGTGCCCACCCTGCTGGTGCAGCAAGGCATTGGCGTGACCAAGAGCCTTCTCTACTCCTCGCTGATCGCACTGGCTCTTCCGCTGGGTCCGCTCCTCGCGACGACTTTCGCCGATCGAATCGAGCGCAAATGGACCATCGTGGGCTCGGCTGTCGGCGTGATCGTATTCGGCCTGGGTTTTGCGCTGTTGCGCAATCCAGCACTGCTGGTGGTCTGCGGACTGCTGGTCAGCTTGTTCGGGCAGTTCATCTCCGTGGGTTATCACGCCTACCAGGCCGAGTTGTTCCCCACGCCTGTGCGGAGCCGAGCCGGCGGCCTGGTCTATTCGGCCAGTCGCATCGGCGCGATGTTCTCGGGATTTCTCATCGCTTTCCTCCTGCGCAACTTCGGGGTGACGGGAGTTTTCGTGGGGATCGTGGTCTGCATGTTGATGATCGTGGTCCCGATTGGCCTGTTTGGTCCTCGCACGACAGGCCTTTCCCTCGATCGCATTGCTCACTGAGGCGTCGCTGATGAACGTCGAGCGTCGTCACTGCGTCGCGCACCGTTGTCCGGACGTCCAGCAGACCGTCGTGTGCAGCGGCGGGATGCTCGACCTGGGAGGCACGGCGCGATCCCGACACGCCAATACGCATCGCGTGCACCCATGGGCATTCGGGCGATGACCGCGGGCATGCCGCGGCTTGACCACACGCACGACCCGGCCACCCAGAGCTGGGTCGAATCGGCCAATCTCGAGGCTTGCGAGTTCCCCATCCAGAACCTACCCTTCGGGCGATTTCGAGCATCCGGCACCCAGGAGTGGCGCGTCGGCGTCGCGATCGGTGACGCGGTGCTCGATCTCCGGCAGGCTGGCGTCATCGACCATGCCGATATGCGACGCCTGTTGGGCCTGACCCCCAACGAGCGGCGCGCATTGCGCCTGACGCTGCACGCAGGGTTGATGCGTGGCAGCGAACAGGAGCGTCTGTGGCGCGTGGCGCTGTCACCGATGTCGCAGGTGCAACTTGGCTTGCCCTGCGACATCCGCGATTACACGGACTTCTATGTGGGCATGCATCACGCCACTGCCGTGGGCAAGTTGTTCCGTCCCGAGAACCCTCTGTTGCCGAACTACAAATGGGTGCCGATTGGTTACCACGGTCGTGCATCCACCATCTTCCCCAGTGG
>DAIAZB010000039.1 GCA_027443745.1 Thiomonas sp.
GCAGACCGCGCACAAGATGAAGCTGCAGCGCGGCTGGCTGGCTGCGCCGGATGTGTCGGCCCCCTCCGGTTCGGCGCTCCACGCCCCGCCCCCCGCGGGGGGCAAGGAAGCTCGGGAGCGGCCCGTCGCTTCCTTGCGCGAGGCCGTGCAGCGCGAAGCCCGCAACGACAACTTCCGCGCCAAGCGCTATGTCGCCAAGTACACCATCAACCCGGCGCTGGCGCACGGCATCGCGCATGAGGTGGGTTCCATCGAAGTCGGCAAATGGGCCGATCTGGTGTTGTGGCGCCCAGCCTGGTTCGGCGTCAAGCCCAGCGTCATCCTCAAGGGCGGCTTCATCGCCGCGGCGCTGATGGGCGACGCCAACGCCTCCATTCCCACACCGCAGCCGGTGCACACCCGGCAGATGTTCGGCGCCTTCGGCGGCGCGCGGCTCGCCACCTCGCTCACCTTCGTCTCGCAAGCGGCGCTGGGCCTTGGCATCGGTGCGCGCCTGGGCCTGCGCAAGCCGCTCGCCGCCGTTCGCGGCTGCCGCAGCGTGAAAAAAGCCGACATGGTGCACAACGCCTACGCGCCCCACATGCAGGTGGACGCGCAGACCTACGAGGTGCGCGCCGACGGCCAGTTGCTCACCTGCGAACCCGCGACCGTGCTGCCGATGGCGCAGCGGTATTTTTTGTTTTGATGCCTGGAGAACGCTCATGCCTTTCGACCATTGGCTCGCCTTCGTCGCCGCCTCGACCTTACTGCTCGTGATTCCCGGACCCACCATCCTCACCGTGATCAGCTATGCCCTGTCGCATGGCCGACGCGTGAGCGTGCCGCTCGTGGCGGCCGTCACGCTCGGCGATTCGACGGCGCTGCTGTTCTCGCTGGCCGGGCTCGGGGCGCTGCTCGCCGCATCGGCATTCTGGTTCACGATGGTGAAATGGGCCGGCGGGCTCTACCTCCTGTACCTTGGCGTGAAAATGCTCCGCGCGGGGACCGCATCGACCCAGATGACCATCCCCGCCGCGCTGCATTCGCCCAGGAAGCTATTCGCCAACACATACATCGTCACGGCGCTGAATCCGAAAGGCATCGTCTTCTTCGTCGCCTTCCTGCCGCAATTCGTCAGCCCGCACGCCGAAGCTGCTCCGCAGCTCTGGATCTTGGCCGCGACATTCGTAACCCTCGCCACGCTCTATGCGGTATTCGCCAGCTCGGCCCGGCGGTTTCTGGCATCAGCCACGGCGCAGCGCGGATTTCATCTGGCTGGCGGCTCCCTGCTGTCAGCAGCCGGCATCTGGGCACTGCTGGCGAAGCGGCCAACTTGAGGGACGCGAGCGGCTGCACGGCGTTGTCACCAAAGACCTGCACGCCGGAGTCATCGCCGACGGCGAGCGGGTGGCCAACCCCTTTGCCTAGCGTGGCTGCAGGTGCACCCTGACCCACGCCGCGAATTCATCTTCTGCCATGTCGCCGGAGGCGACGGCAAGCATGGTGAGCGTGGCGTCGGCCTGTGAGGTGACGAGACGCCGGCCGTTCAGGGCGAGGAACAAACCGACCGCGAGAAAGGCGGCGCGTTTGTTGCCGTCGACGAAGGCATGATTTTTCGCCAGACCTACGCCATAGGCGGCGGCAAGCGCGGCAAGGTCCGGCTCGTCGTAGGCCACCAGATTCAAGGGCCGCGCGAGCGCAGAAGCGAGCAGACCTTCATCACGCAGTCCGGGCGCGCCACCGTGTTCGGCCAGACTTTCGTCGTGCAACAGCAGCAGCGCGCGCCGGTCGATGAAACGCCAGCTCATTTGGCGAGTTGGTGGAAGGTGTCGCGATACTCGCGCATGAATTCGCGGCCCAGTTGCAGTTGCTCGTCGAGCGCGGGGTCGTAAGGCGTGAGGGTGACGCCATTCGCCGCCTCGGTGACGAACACCGTGTCGCCTTTTTCCAGTTTGAGGCGGGCGAGGAGTTCTTTGGGCAGAATGACGCCGACCGAATTGCCGATCTGGGTGAGTTTGAGGGCGGACATGCTGTTCTCCTGGGTTGGGCGATGAAGTTATAACGATTGTTATATTAGGCTCCGACCCGCCGATTTGCAAACCTTCCGATTCTGGACTCCGAACACCGCCATGCTCACCGTCAACAAACACCTTCCCGCCGGTCGCGGCCTGGCCCGTGCCTTGCGCGAGCGCGCCGCCACGCTGACCCTCGACTGGGACACCCGCGGCAAAAGCCGCTTCGACGCGCACGACAGCAGCGGCCGCCATGTCGCCGTGTTCCTGCCGCGCGGTGCCGTGCTGCGCGGCGGCGACATGCTGGTGGCCGAGGACGGCTCCTTCCTGTGCGTGCAGGCTGCGCCGCAGCCGGTGCTGCAGGTGCGCCCCTGCGCCGCGCACGGCACGCCCACCGATCTGCTCCGAGCCGCCTACCACCTGGGCAACCGGCATGTGCAGCTCGAAGTCCAGGCCGACTGCCTGCAGTTCGAACCCGACCCGGTGCTGGCCGACATGCTGCGGCGCCTGCACCTCATCGTCAGCGAAGCGCAGGCGCCATTCGAGCCGGAGGCGGGAGCGTATGCCGCAGGGCATGCCTACGCACACGGACACGATCATGACCACGCGCATGGACACGATCATCCTCATGGACATTGAGCCGCAACCCTCCCCACCCCAGCCCTCCCCACAGGTGGGGAGGGGGCAAGGCCGCTCTGCGCCCACAGCCGCTCGCCCCTCCAGCATCCGTGAAGAGGGTCGGGAGGGGCAACCCAGTAGCTCGCGCAGCGCTGCTCACTCCTCCCCCACGGGTGGGGGAGGCCGGGAGGGGGAGTCTCGTGCGCCACGGCTCCCCTCGTCCCCTGAAGCACACAAACCCACACCCCAGCTTGCCATGATGTGGCTGTCCTCCCCCGCCTTGCCAGTGGGCGGTTTCAGCTATTCCGAGGGGCTGGAAGCCGCGGGGGATGCGGGTCTCGTGGTCGACGAAGCCCAGACGCTGGCCTGGCTGCGCGGCCAGTTGCAACTCACCCTCGCCCGCAGCGAGCTACCCGCCGCCTGCGCTGCGCATGCGGCGTGGGCCGCGGCAGATTTTGAGGCGCTGCGCACCATCCAGACCTGGGTGCTGACCACGCGCGAAACCTCTGAGCTGCGCCAGCAAAGCCAGCAGATGGGCCGCTCCATGCTGGAGTGGCTGCGCACATTGCAGCCCGGCCATCCCCTGCTGCCGCTGGCCGCGCAACTCCATCCCGCCCCCGCCTGGCCGCTGGCCTTCGCCCTGGGCGCACTCGCCCTGGGGCTGGACGCCGAGCAGATGGCGCACGCCCTGGCCTTCTCGTGGCTGGAGAACCAGGTGCAGGCCGCGATGCGCGCCGTCCCGCTGGGCCAGAGCAGCGGGCAGCGGCTGCTGGCCGCGCTCACCCCCGACATCCCCGCCGCCGTGGCGCAGGCACGAAACCTGCAACACCACATGGACGACTGGCAGAGTTTTTCGCCCCTGCTGGCCATCCTGAGCAGCCGCCACGAAACCCAATATTCCCGATTGTTCCGCTCATGAACCCACAACCTTCCCCGCCGTCCACCTCGCCGCTGCACCGCATTGCCCGCCGCACCAAGCGCCTGCCGCCACTGCGCGTGGGCATCGGCGGGCCGGTGGGCTCGGGCAAGACCACCCTGCTCGAAATGCTGTGCAAGGCCATGCGCGCCCGCTACGACCTGGTGGTGGTGACCAACGACATCTACACCAAGGAAGACCAGCGTCTGCTCACCGTGGCCGGCGCCCTGGAGCCCGAGCGCATCATGGGCGTGGAGACGGGCGGCTGCCCGCACACTGCCATTCGGGAAGACGCCTCGATCAATCTCGAAGCGGTGGACCGCATGCTGGAGCAGTTCCCCGACGCCGACATCGTGTTCATCGAGTCCGGCGGCGACAACCTCGCCGCCACCTTCAGCCCGGAACTGAGCGACCTCACGATCTACGTCATCGACGTCGCCGGCGGCGAAAAAATCCCGCGCAAGGGCGGACCCGGCATCACCAAGAGCGACCTGTTCGTCATCAACAAGACCGACCTGGCTCCCCATGTGGGCGCCAACCTCGACGTGATGCGCGCCGACACCGTGCGCATGCGTACGGGCGCTGACGGTCTGCGGCCCTTCGTGATGACCAATCTCAAGACCCTCGATGGGCTCGACGAGGTCGTGCGCTTCATCGAAACCAAAGGGCTGCTGCACGCTGCCTGATGGCACGCAACGCCACCCATGCCGAGGCAACAGTGCTGGCGTTCCGCCTCGTTCCTCCTGGCCCTTCCCACCTCGCCTCGACCCCGCACCGATGAACACCCCCGCGCCCCGCCTGCTGCTCCTCGCCCACGGCTCGCGCCAGCCGGAATGGGCGCGGCCCTTCGAGGCGGTGCTCGCCGCCGTGCGCGCCGTCCGGCCTGCGTTGCAGGTGGAACTCGCCTACCTCGAATCCATGCAGCCTTCCCTGGCGCAAGCGCTGGATGCGGCCGGCGAGGCGGGCTGCACGCAACTGCATCTCGTGCCGCTGTTCCTCGGCGCGGGCGGCCATTTGCAGCGCGACATCCCACAAGCCGTGCGCGATGCGCAGCAGCGGCATCCCCGGCTCACGGTGCGCGTTGCCGCCGCCGCCGGCGACAGCCCGGACATCGTCGCCGCGCTGGCGGCCTACGCACTGCATTGCGCGCAGGATTGAGGCGGGTCCAGCGGCGCTCAGCGCCCAGGCCCTAGCGGTCGATCGACGACAGGAACTGGCGCAACTCCGGGGTCTGGGGCGAGGCGAACAACTGCTCGGGCGGGCCCATTTCGTGAATACAGCCCGCGTGCATGAAGACCATGCGGTCGGACACTTTGCGGGCAAAGCTCATTTCGTGCGTCACCATCAGGAGCGTCATGCCCTCGTTGGCCAGCGCCTCGACCACGCGCAAGACCTCGCCGACGAGTTCGGGGTCGAGGGCCGAGGTGATTTCGTCGCACAGCAAAACCGCAGGCTCCATCGCCAGCGCGCGGGCAATCGCCACCCGCTGTTGCTGGCCCCCCGACAGTTGGTCCGGGTGCGCGTCGAATTTTTCTTCCAGGCCCACGCGCTTGAGCAACTGCCGCGCCTTGGCCTCGGCATCGCTGCGCGACACTCCCTTGACCAGGGTTGGAGCCAGCATCACGTTGCGCCCCACGTTGAGGTGGGGAAAGAGGTTGAAGCTCTGGAAAATCATGCCCACATGCTGCCGCAGGGCGCGCATCGCCTGGGCATTGCCCTGGATGAGCGGTTGGGCATCGACCAGCAACTCGCCGTCGTCGAAGTGCTCCAGGCCGTTGATGCAGCGGAGCAAGGTGCTTTTCCCCGAGCCGCTCTTGCCGATGATGGACACCACTTCGCCAGGCGCCACGTCGAGGTCGATGCCCTTGAGCACTTCATGGCTGCCAAAACGTTTGCGCAGCCCACGGATGCGCACGGCCGGATGCACCGGGCTCGGCTCAGCGACTTGCATGCAGTTTCCTTTCAATGCGCTGGCTGTAGGCTGAAATCGGATAGCACATCAAAAAATACAGCGCCGCCACGCAGCCGTACACCAGGAATGGCTTGAAGGTGACGTTGGCCATCATGCCCCCGGCCTTCGTCAACTCGACGAAGCCGATCACCGAGGCCAGCGCCGTTCCCTTGATCACCTGCACCAGGAAGCCCACGGTCGGCGCGATGGCGACGCGCAAGGCCTGCGGCACGATCACATGGCGCAGTTGCTGCGGGAAGCTCAACGCCAGGCTGCCGGATGCCTCCCATTGCCCCCGGGGAACAGCGTCGACGCAGCCTCTCCAGATTTCGGTCAGGTAGGCGCTGGCGTAGAGGATCAGCGCCACCGAGGCCGCCGTCCAGCGCGACACATCGAGGCCGAACAGGGCCAGGCCGAAGTAGGCGAGGAACAATTGCATCAGCAGTGGCGTGCCCTGGAAAACCTGCACATAGAGCGCGACGGCCCGGCCCAATCCGGCGCGCCCCCATTGGCGCAAGACCAATAGCGCCAGACCGACCAGGCCGCCGCCCAGGAACGCCACCAGCGACAGTGCGATGGTCCAGCGGGCGGCGAGCAACAGGTTGCGCAGGATGTCTGCGAGCGTGAAATCGACCATGGCTCAGCGTCCGAAAACGAAGCGGGGGCCGGCCCAGTACAGCAGCTTGCGCAGCCCGATGGCCAGCAGGAGGTAGATCGCCGTGACCACGATGTAGGACTCGAAGCCACGGAAATTGCGCGAGGCGATGAGGTTGGCGGCGTAGGACAGCTCGGGCGTGGAGATCTGGCTGCACACGGCCGAGCCGAGCATGACGATGATGATCTGGCTGACCAGTGCCGGCCACACCCGGCGCATCGACGGCGGCAGAACCACGCGCAGGAAAACCTGCCCCGGCGTCAACGCCAGGCTCGATCCGGCTTCGATCTGCCCGCGCGGGGTCGACTGGATGCCGGCGCGCAAAATCTCGGTGGCATAGGCGCCGAGGTTGATGATCATCGCCAGCGCCGAGGCTGCGCCGGGAGAGAGCCGCAAACCCAGGCTGGGCAGGCCGAAAAAAATGAAAAACAGTTGAATGATGAACGGCGTGTTGCGAATCACCTCGACATAGGCCGACACCACGGCACGCAGCCACCGCGCCTGGCTCCAGGTGCGCGCCCAGCTGCAGGCCACCCCCAACATCAGACCAACGAGGGCCGACACCACGGTGAGCGCGACCGTCCAGGCCAGCCCCTGCAACAGCAGGGGCCACTGCTCCAGGACCGCAGCGAAGTCCAGATGGATGCTCATGGTCGGTCGCCTGCGCGTGCGCTCATGGTCTTACTCGGGAAGCTCGCCCACGGGGCGGCCCAGCCAGTGTTCGGACAGTTTGTTCAACTCACCGTTCTTCTTGGCCGCGTCGATGATGGCGTTGACCTTGTCGAGCAATGCCTTGTCACCCTTGGGCACGCCGACGAAATTGGGCGAATCCTTCAGCACGAACTTCATTTGCGCACCCAGGCCGGGGTTGTGCGTCATCATGTTCGACGCCACCGAAACCCCCGTCGCCACCAGTTGCGACTGTCCGGAGACGAAGGCGGCGATGGTGGAGGCGTTGTCCTCGAAGCGCATGATGTTGGTGCTGGGCGGCGCGACCTTCGTCAGCTGGATGTCTTCCACCGAGCCGCGCGTCACCGAGATGGACTTGCCGGCCAGGTCGGCGGGGCTCTTGATCGTCATGGTCTTGGGGCCGTAAACCGCCAGGAAGAACGGCGAGTAAGCGTGGCTGAAATCGACGACCTTCTCGCGCTCGGCGGTCTTGCCCAGGGTCGAGATCACCAGGTCGACCTTGCCCGTCTGCAGATAGGGAATGCGGTTGGAACTGCTCGCCGGCACCAGGTCGATCTTGACGCCCATCTCTTTGGCAACGTACTTGGCCATGTCGACGTCGAGCCCTTCAGGCTCCATGGTCGTGCCGACGAAGCCGTAGGGCGGAAAGTCGGTGGGGATGGCCACCTTGAGAACCTTGGTCTGCATGATGTGCGCCAGGGCATCGGCCTGGGCCGGGGCTGCCAGGGTGCACAGCAGCGTGGCGAACAGCATGGGCAGGAATTTGAACAATCGCAATGACATGGC
>DAIAZB010000040.1 GCA_027443745.1 Thiomonas sp.
TGGTCAGTCCCGCCTGCGCGGCGTCCCAGTGGCCGTTTGTTCACCTTTGCGAGGTTTCCATGATTGTCCTCACCGGAGCCGCCGGCTTCATCGGCGCCAATTTCGTTCATCACTGGCTGAGTCAGTCGCAGGAGCCCGTGCTCGTGCTGGACGCACTCACCTACGCCGGCAACCTGGAGAGCCTGGCCAGCGTGCAGGGCGATGCGCGCTATTCCCTGGCCCAGGTCGACATCGGCGACCGCCCCACGGTGGCCGCGCTGCTCGCCCGGCACCGCCCGCGCGCCATCCTGCACTTCGCCGCCGAGAGCCATGTGGACCGCTCCATCCACGGCCCCGGCGACTTCATCCGCACCAATGTGCAAGGCACCTTCGAGCTGCTCGAAGCCACCCGCGCCCACTGGGCCAAGCTCCCCGCAGCCGAGCAAGCCGCCTTTCGCTTCCTGCACATCTCCACCGACGAGGTCTACGGCTCCCTCGGCCCCACCGACCCCGCCTTCGCCGAGACCACCCCCTACGCCCCCAACAGCCCCTACAGCGCCAGCAAGGCCGCCAGCGACCACCTGGTGCGGGCCTGGCACCACACCTACGGCCTGCCGGTGCTCACCACCAACTGCTCCAACAACTACGGCCCCTACCAGTTCCCCGAGAAGCTCATCCCGCTGATGATCCACAACGCCCTGGCCGGCAAGCCCCTGCCGGTGTACGGTGACGGCCAGAACGTGCGCGACTGGCTGTATGTCGAAGACCACTGCCGCGCCATCGCCCGCGTGCTCGAAGCCGGACGTCTGGGCGAGACCTACAACGTCGGCGGCTGCAACGAGGTCCGCAACCTCGACGTGGTGCACACCCTGTGCGAGCTGCTCGACGGCTTGCGCCCGAAGGCCGACGGCTCCAGCTACAAGACCCAGATCACCTTTGTGGCCGACCGCCCCGGCCACGACCGCCGCTACGCCATCGACGCCCGCAAAATCGCAGCCGAACTCGGCTGGACGCCGCAGGAGACCTTCGCCACGGGTCTCAAGCGCACGGTGCAGTGGTATCTGGACCATCCCGACTGGGTGGCCCACGTCACCAGCGGCGCGTATCGCAACTGGGTGGGCCAGCAGTACGGCGGCCAGGGTGCGACTTCATGCACAGGGGCTGCGGCATGAGTGCAGGCCCGCAGACCGACTTGCATACCACGCACACTATCTCTACGCCGCCACGCATCCTGTTGCTGGGTGCCGATGGCCAGCTCGGCTGGGAGCTGCGCCGCGCCTTGCTGCCGTTGGGTGATGTCAAGCCGCTGAACCGCACCCAGGCCGATCTCTGCAACTTGCCCGCCCTGCGCGCCGTACTCGACCAAGCCCGCCCGCACATCATCGTCAACGCCGCCGCCTACACCGCTGTGGACAGGGCCGAGTCCGAACCCGAGCTCGCCCAGCGCATCAACGCCGCAGCGCCGGGTTTGCTGGCCGCCTGGGCCGCTGAGCACGACGCCATGCTGGTGCACTACTCCACCGACTATGTGTTCGACGGCAGCAAGCCAGCGCCATACACCGAGCTTGATGCCCCCAAGCCGCGCAGCGTCTATGGTCACAGCAAGCGGGCC
>DAIAZB010000041.1 GCA_027443745.1 Thiomonas sp.
CTGTCCAAGACGCTGGTGGCGATCACTTTCATCGTCGGCCTGCTGCCGGTGATCGGCAACCTGCTTTCCAACACCGCGATCACCGTGGCGGCGCTGTCGGTCTCGCTGGGCGTGGGCATCGCCGCGCTGGCCTTCCTCATCTTGATCCACAAGCTCGAATACTTCCTCAATGCGCGCATCGTCGGCATCCAGATCCATGCGCGTGCATGGGAGCTGCTGATGGCGATGTTGCTGCTGGAAGCGGCGTTCGGCCTACCGGGGGTGATCGCGGCGCCGATCTACTACGCCTATCTCAAGGGTGAGCTCGAGGCGCGCAAGCTGATCTGACGGCATGCAATATCTTGCGGCCAAGCATGAAATTGATGACAAAAGTGACTATCTGGCGTTGCGAAAACGTTAAGCCTCGTGATAAAGGTTGACGCGCACCACCTTTGAATGAGCGAGTCGGCAAGGGGTCGTCAGCTCAGGCATCGGGCAATCGGTTGCGCATGTGCTTGATATCCGGCCAAGGGCCGCGTTCCATCGCTTGAATATCCAGGGAGTACCAGAAGAATGATCAAGTCAAAACTGGCCGTCGCCGTGGTGGCGGCACTGGCGTTCGGTTCTGCAGCGGTTTCCGCGCACGATGCGCAGGCTGCAACGTCTGCCCAACAAAATGACAACAGTGCCAATCAGCCCGCAAACGCCAAGAACGCCAAGAAGTTGCAAGCGGTCGTGGTGACGGGGTCGCTGATCCCGCAGACGGAGATCGAGACTGCCACACCGGTGATCACGATCACCGCCGACCAGATGAAGGCGCGCGGCTTTGCCACGGTGGCGCAGGCGTTACAGCAGGCCTCGTTCGCCACCGGCAGCGTGCAGGGCATGCAGGACACCAATTCCTTCACTACGGGCGCCGAAACGTTGAGCATGTTCGGTCTGCCGGTGGGCTTTGTGAAATACCTGGTGGACGGGCGCCCGATGGGCAGCTTTCCTGGCCTTTATAACGGCAGCGACACGTTCAACAGCATCAGCGGTATCCCGATGGATCTGGTCGATCACATCGATATCCTTCCGGGCGGCCAGTCCTCGCTCTACGGTTCGGACGCTATCGCTGGCGTGATCAACATCGTGCTGAAGAAGCACGTGGACGCGCCGACCCTGGACGTGCGCTATGGCTGGACCGCTGATGGCGGTGGTTCCAGTCGCCGCGTCAGCTTCGCTGACAGCTTCACGGTGGGCAAGTGGACTTCGCTGGTCGGCGCCCAGTTCGAGAACGATTCTCCGATGTGGCGCCGCGACCGCAGCATCACGAGTACCTACAACACACACGGTACCAGTCCGGAAACGGCCTCGCGTGATTACCTTGTGCTGACCGCTTACTCAAACGACGGCACCAAGCCGGGCTACCAGTTCCTGGATCCGAACAATTGCGCCAACCTGTCCGGCCAGTGGGGCGGCACGGAGATGAAGCAGCACCGCACGCCGCAAGGCGACTACTGCGGCTCCTTCTACACGCCAGGTGCGGGCACGTTGCAGCTTGCCAACAAGCAGGCGAATGTCTACACGCACAACACGTTTGACATCAATGACGATGTGCAGTTGTACGGTGATCTGCTCTACAACTATTCGGAAAAGAAGTTCACCAATGGCGCCAGCACCACTTGGTGGGGCACCAGCGTCGCTGCATCGCAGGGCGCCACCTATTTCTGGGACCCCACCGTGCACGGCGGCAGCCTGATGCTGTTGCAACACGGCTTCTCTCCCGAGGAAGTGGGTGGCTACAAGAACATCATGAGCAAGGAGTATGAGAACTCCTACATGCTCTCACTGGGTGCGCGCGGCACCTTCGGCCAGTCCAACTGGGACTATGACCTGGGTTTCACCCACTCGGACGACAAGCTGATCGATCGAGCGTTCCAGCGGCTAGCCGGCCCGATGGAAGCGTATTTTTCCAAGAACCTGCTGGGTCCGCAGTTGGGCACGTATTCCGGTTATCCAGTATTCGAGCCGAACTATTCGGCCTTGTACAACCCGGTGTCGACGGCGGACTTCAAGAGCTTCACCGGTTATTCCACCAGCTACGCAAAGACCTGGGACAACATGGTGCGCGGTCAGCTGACCAACTCTTCGTTGTTCAGCTTGCCTGGCGGTGACGCGGGTGTGGCCGTGGTGCTGGAAGGCGGCAACCAAGGATGGGATTCGACGCCGGATCCCAGGTTGATGCAAACCACCACGATCAATTATGGCAACGGCTTTACCTACAACACGCCATACTACTGGGGTACCAGTGCTACGCCGGGCGCTGGCCACCGTTCGCGTTATGCGGCAACCACTGAGTTCAAACTCCCCTTGCTGCAGCAACTTACCCTGGACGCGTCGGGTCGCTACGACAGCTACAAAGTGAGCGGCAAGGATGTCAGCCATGGCACCTATATGCTTGGCTTGGAGTACCGCCCATTCGACACGTTGTTGTTGCGCGGTCGCTATGGCACAGCTTTCAAGGTGCCCACGCTGTCCGACGAGTTCCAGCGCCCCAGTAATTACTACAACAGTGTCACTGACTATCTGAACTGCGGTCGCCTTGGTTTCAGCGGGGCAAACATCACCAAGTGCCCGAGTCTTTATGAAAATGTCTCGTACCAGGGCACAACGATGGGCAACCCCGCGCTGAAGCCGATTACCGCCAAGGTATGGACCTACGGCGTGGTATGGGCACCTGTCGAACGCATGTCGATCAGTGTGGACTACCTGCACTGGGATATCAGCAACGAAGTCAACCAGATGAGCGCTGATGGCTTGTCCAACGACGAGTACCTGTGCGACATCGGTACGATCGATCCGAACTCGCAGACCTGCAAGATCGCATTCAGCCAGATTCAGCGTGGCCCGGGCAGGACCCTCAACGGTGTAGCCCTGCTGGGCAACATCAGTGGCATCATCACGCCGAAGGTCAACGTCAGCCGCGAGCAGGTCAACGCGATCAACGCACACTTCCAATACGGCATGGAAATCGGTGCGTTCGGTAAGCTGGTCTGGGATGCTTCGTACTCGGATCTGCTGAAGCACACCTACCAGGACTACCCGCAGGATCAGCCGATTGACCTGCTCCGCCATCCCGGCTGGAGCACCGACTTCAAGAGCAAGTTCAATGCATCGATGACCTGGATGAAGGACAAGTGGACTACGACGCTGTACGTCAATCGCTTTGGTAGCACGCCAAACTACCTCGCCAGTCATCTCGACAACTACACATCCCCGGGAACAGGCAAGCTCGCTCCGTGGATCCTCTGGAACGCAAGCGTGACCTATAACCCGATCAAGAACTTGGGTATCTCGCTGCAGGTTAGCAACTTGTTCAACAAGATGCCGCCGGTGGACAACAGCTATCCGGGTACTACGTGGGGCCCGTACAACGCGGACAACTACAACCCGTATGGTCGTTCGTTCTTCCTGGAGGCGAACTACAAGTTCGGCAATGGCTCTGGCGACTGACACGCGCTAATCTGTCCGCCCTTCAATGGCCCTGCTTCGGCGGGGCCATTTTTCTGCGAATCCGAATTGAATGATCGAAGCGGTTCGTTCAATCGGGCAGTCGAATACCGTGCTCACCAAGCAAAGTACGCAGTCCGGCGAGTTGTGATTCGTACTTGCGCCAGCGCTGCAGCGCGCTGTGGTAGATCGGTTCCCGCACCTGCACCGCGCTGGCGGTATTAACGGGTGCATTGTTCCGTTCGAAGTGCACGCAAGCCTCGTGCCAGGATAACCCGCAGAAGCTCAGCAACTGACGTGTGCTTGCTTCCTGCGTGTTCACCAGATCCTCGTATTGCACCTCCAGAATGCGTCCAGGAAGTGTGCATTTCCAATGCGCAATCAGCCGATCGAACAGGGCGTAGTACCGACCAGCATCCTTAATGTCGAAGGAATAGCCGTAATACGGCGATTGCGTACTGAACAATTGGCGGAAGTTGCTGAGGCAGGTGTCTAGCGGGTCGCGGCGCAGGCAGATGATTTTCGCGTTTGGGAGGGCGCGGGCGATCCATCCCGCATATAGAAAGTTGTGCGGCAGCTTGTCGATGAAGCGTGGTGTATGGCCGGTGGCAGGGCGGGTGCTGGTTAGGTAATCCGAGCCGATTGCGTTCCAGTCAAGATATTGCGTGCGATCGATGGTGTCTTGGTCGAGCAAAAGGGGCGTACGGCTGCCTGAGGCGCGCTTCAACACCGTGCCGAAGTTCATCAGCTCCCCCGCCGAATGCACGTCCGGATGGCTGGAGATGATGCGCTCCACCAAGGTGGTTCCGCTGCGCGGCATGCCGATCACGAAGATGGGTTCGCCGGTGGGGTGGCCGGTCGTAGTGACCTGTGGCGCAGGGAAAGCCGCAGTGATGGCAGCAAACAGCGCCTCGTCCTGTTCGAAGCGATAACCGCGTCCGGCGCCAGCCGCCTGCTTGCCGCGCGTGTAATGCATGAATGCGGCGGGATAGTCCTTGCAGTCCTCGTATTCCTTGGCCAGAGCCATGTGCAGGTAGGTCTGGGCTTCCTGGTCGCTGTCGCGTCCGACGAGCAAAGCCTCCATGCGGGTGATGTGGTTGCTGTCCGGCGTCTGCCGGCGCAATCCTGCCAGGGTGAGGTGGGCTTTCCACCAGCGCGGCTCGATTTGGACGCAGGCTTCTAGCTCAGTTTCGGCTGCATCGAGCTCTCCCACGGCCACGAGCGCGGTAGCGAGGTTGAAGCGGTAGGGTGCGTGATCAGGCTTGAGCGTCACCGCACGGCGGAAGGCCTCGGCGGCTCTGCCATGGGCGTGAGTCTGGGTATAGATAACACCAAGCGTGTCCAGCGTCCTAGCATCTGTGGGTGCCAGTTCCATTGCGCGATCCGCTGCGATTCGCGCCTCGCGCGTCATTTTCACCAGGGCCAGCGCCTTGGCAAACTGCACGGCAAAATCCGATCGGCGTGGTTCCAATTCCGTGGCGATGTGCAGGTGGGTAAGCGCCATCGGCATGTTCTGCAGCTCCATCTCGGCCGCGCCAGCGATATACCGCAACAACGGATGCTGTGGCATTTGCAGCAAGAGCTGATTGGCCAGTTGTCGTGTCCGCGGCCAGTCCAGGCCGTTAAATGCATGGCTGAGTTCAGCAAGTTTCGCGTCGGTGTTTGTCATCAGTGACGGAATGCCTTGTGTCAAGGTGAATCAGCGATACCAAAAGCAGCGCATCAGCTGGCTAGTTCAATGCCGGCTTTCAGCAGCAATGCGCGCAATGGTGCCAACTCGCGCTCATAGGGACGCCAGCGGTTTAGTGAGGAGCGGAACATCGGCTGTCTTACCTGAAGACTGCTAGCAGTGGCTACTGGTTCGGCATTCCTTTCGAAATGCAGACAGCCCGCGTGCCAGTTCAGTTTGCAATACTCAAGCAGTCGGTGCGTCTCGGCTTCCTGATGCTCGACCAACGACTCATAGCGTAGTTCGAGGATGCGCCCTGGCAGCACTTTGCGCCAATGCGCCATCAAGCGGTCGAACAGGATGTAGTAACGTCCTGTGTCCAGCAGATCAAAACTATAGTGGTAGTAAGGAAGCTTGCCTGCGAATAACTGACGAAAGTTGCCCAGGCATGTATCCAGCGGATTGCGCCGCAAGCAGATCAGCTTAGCCTTTGGCAGGGCGTGTGCGATGAAGCCTGCGTAAAGGAAATTAAACGGGAACTTGTCGATGAAGTGCCGCCTTTGACCGGTGCCGGGACGTGTGCTTGCAATGTAGCTGGAACCAATGCGTTGCCAATCGATGTCCGGCAGGCGCGAAGCGGAATCGACATCGAGCCAGAATGGTTTGGCAGTGTTCCACGCGCGACGTACCGCCATGCCGAAATTTTGCAGTTCTCCAGCGTTGCTCACGTCCGGATGAGAGGAAAGGATGCGCTCCACCAGAGTGGTGCCGCTGCGTGGCATGCCGAAGACGAAGATGGGCTCCTCACTGACAAATCCGGAGCTGAAAGACGAAAAACTGGAAAATGTGCGCTCCATTGCAGAGAAGATCGTGGCGTCCTGCTCAGGTGTATAGGCGATGTCTTCGCGGCCGGTGGCATTGCCTTGCATGTAGTATTCGAATGCCTGCGAATAATCGTTGAGATCTTCATGCTCTTTGGCCAAGGCGAAAAGTAGGCAGAGCCGCGCTTCGCGATCACGCGGATGCCGTTCCAGCAAGGACCGAAGATGAGGTATCCGCTGTGTCTCTGGCGTCTGGCGGCGCAGATTCGACTGGGCCAGGTATGCGCGCCAGAACGACGGATCCATGGCGATGCATGCTTCGAGTTCGCGTTCCGCGCGATTAATGTCGCCGACGTGCATCAGGGCCGTAGCTGAGTTGTAGCGATGGTTCGCTTGGTTCGGTTCCAATGCGGCGGCTTGTTGGAACGCGCTGGCGGCTTCCGCATGGGCCAGCGATTCGGCATAGACATTTCCAAGCATGCTTAGCGCCTGTGCATTGTTTGGCCCTAATGCCATGGCGCGATCAGCGGCCTCTCTTGCTGCACCTAGTAATCGAGCCGCTGCAAGCGAACGTGCATACTGAACGGCGAATCCAACATGATTAGGATTCAATTGGGTAGCTTGACCCAGATGTGTCACGGCACGCGGCGAGTCGCGCAGTTCCAAGTAAGCGATGCCCGTGAGGTAGTGAACCTCTGCCTGCTGTCGAGCCATGGGCAGCAGCTGTGTCCCAAGCACGCGCACGCGTGACCAATCGTGTTGGTTGAATGCATCGACAAGCTGTGCGTAAAGTTGTCGTGGATCGGTCATGGGTTTACCAGTTACGCCGTCGCTGCAGATATTGCCCGTCGCTCAATCCGCCACGTCGACACCGGCGGCGATCAGGCGCCAACGCAGGTCGCGCAGCTGCGGCTCGTAGTGGCGCCAGTGGCCGATGGGGTCGGGTGTGGCAGGCGCCCGTGCGGCCTGGCCGGCCGGCGCAGTGCCGTTGGCGGCGCGCAGGCAGGCGTCGTCCCATGGAAGCTTGCAGAAG
>DAIAZB010000042.1 GCA_027443745.1 Thiomonas sp.
TGCGGCATGCAGCCACGCGTGCAGGGCATGGAGCATTTGCCCGACGGCCCGCTCATCCTGCTGGCCAAACACCAGTCCGCCTGGGAGACCCTGGCACTGCCGGTGTTGATGCCGCGGCCCTTGAGTTTCGTCTTCAAGCGCGAGCTGCTCTACGTGCCGTTTTTCGGCTGGGCGCTGGGCCGGCTGGACATGGTGCATATCGACCGCGGCCGCCCCGCCGAGGCTTTCGCCAAGGTGGAAAAGCAGGGCGCCGCGCTGCTGCAGCGCGGCAACTGGATCATCATGTTTCCCGAAGGCACGCGCACCGAGCGCGGCACCCAGGGCAAGTACCGGCTCGGTGGCGCCAAGCTGGCAGTGGCCACCGGCGCACCCGTGGTGCCGATTGCCGTGACCTCCGGCCGCTGCTGGCCGCGCCAGGCTTTCATCAAGCGCCCGGGCATCATCGATCTGTCCATCGGCGAACCCATTGCCTCGGTGGGCCGCAACCCCGCCGATCTGATGGCCGACGTGGAAACCTGGATCGAAGCCGAGATGCGCCGGCTCGACCCGCAGGCCTACGCCACGAGCGTGCAGCAACGCTGATCCGCATGCAGAGCAAGACCGAGCCCAGCCGCCAACTCAGCCTGTTCGAAGGGGTGGATCTGGCCATTCTCGCCATCGACTCTCCCAGTACCCCGCCAGCCGTCCCAGCGCCGCCCCTGCAGCACCCGGATCCGGATCGGCCGCATCCATCGGACGAAGCGCCCGCACCGCCGACAACGCCCCGCGTACCGGCTGCTGCACCACCGGTCGCACCTGGTATGGCCTCGCCCGCGTCACCCTTTGCCTTCCCCTTCGCCCCACCCCGCATCGCCCCGCCACACTTCGCCCCACCACACGAGCCGGCTCCGCCCACGACGCGACGCTACGACGATGGCACGCACCGCTTCGAGTACACCTTGCGCCGCGCCAGCCGTCGCTCCATCGGCATTCGCATCGACGACCAGGGCATCGTCGTCAGTGCCCCGCGCTGGGTGGCCTTGGGCCAGGTGCAAAGCGCGCTGGCCGACAAGGCCGCCTGGGTGGTGCGTCAGCATGGTCTGCGCGAGCAGCGCCAGCGCGCGCAACAAGCCGCGCGCATCGACTGGCGCGAAGGCGGCTGCCTGCCTTACCTGGGCCGCACCCTCACCTTGCGCCTGGGCGCGAGCGGCAACACCGCGCATCTGCGGGACGACGCCGGCGAGCTGCATCTCCCGCTGCCGGCCGACAGCGACGCCCGCCGCGTGCGCGACACCGCCCAGGCCTGGCTGCAGCGCGAGGCCATGGCCCTGTTCCAGCAGCGCACCGCGCATTTCGCGCAACGACTCGGCGTGGCGGTGCGCGCCATCAAGCTCACCTCGGCCTCCACCCGCTGGGGCAGCGCCACAGCCTGCGGCACGCTGCGCCTGCACTGGCGCCTGCTGCACTTCTCGCCCGCCATCGTCGACTACGTCGTCGCCCACGAAGTGGCGCATCTGCGCGAAATGAACCACAGCCCGCGCTTCTGGCAAACCGTGGGCGAGTTGTTCC
>DAIAZB010000043.1 GCA_027443745.1 Thiomonas sp.
GCCATCGAGGCGTTTCTGCGCGAGCGCTATCCCACCATCAAGCTCGACAGCGAGCATTTCCAGGCCGTGCTGCATGGCTGCATGCGCGAGGCCGGCAGCCTCGACGCCATCATCCAGCCGTATCTCGACCGCCCTTCGCGCGAGCTGTCGCCGGTGGAGCATGCGCTGCTGTTGCTGGGCACGTACGAACTGCGCTTCCTGCTGGACGTGCCCTACAAGGTCATCATCAACGAGGCGGTGGATCTGGCCAAGATCTATGGCGGCACCGACGGCTTCAAGTACGTCAATGGCGTGCTCGACCATCTGGCCATCATTCTGCGTCCGGATGAAACCGGCGATCGGCTGATGCCGCAGCCCTACCAGGAACACAAAGGCGGCATGCCGGCCAACCCCACGGCCAAGGTTCCGGTGAGCTTCAAGCCCCGGGAGTCCGCTCGGCGCGAGCCGGAGCGTGCGCCGCGTCGCCCTGCGGTTTCGCGCCGCGCGGTCGCCGAACAGGATGCCCCGACCGCAAGCCGGCACGCTCCCGAAGCCGACGACGTCTGGGCACGGCGCAAACCGGCCGCGAGGCGCAAACCCGAGGAGTCCTGAAGCCATGCAACTCGCCAGCCGTCTGCAACAGGTCGAGCCGTTTTATGTGATGGATGTGGTGCGCGCAGCCTGGGAGCAGCAGGCGCAATGGACCGCACAGGGCCGCAGCATGATTCACCTCAGCGTCGGCGAGCCCGATTTCACCGCGCCGCAACCGGTGGTGGACGCCGGCATCGCCGCGTTGCGCGAGGGCCGCAGCGGCTACACCCTGGCCCCGGGGCTGCCGGCACTGCGCGAAGCCATCGCCCGGCATTACGCCGACAAGCATGGCGTGGCGGTGTCGCCCGAGCGCATCTTCATCACCGCCGGTGCCTCCGGCGCGCTCACCCTGGCCTGCCTGTTGCTGGTCGAGCCGGGCAGCCAAGTGCTGATGCCCGACCCCACCTACCCCTGCAACAAGAATTTCGTGGCGGCGGCCGGCGGCAGCGCGCGCCTGCTGCCCACCAGCGCGGCCACACGCTTTCAACCCACTGCCGCGCAGATCGACGCCGCCTGGGGCCCGGCCACGCGCGGCGTGCTGCTGGCCTCGCCGTCCAACCCCACCGGCACGTCGATTGCCCCGGACGAACTGGCACGCATCGCCGCCGTGGTGCGCAGGCATGGAGGTTTTTTGCTGGTGGACGAGATCTACCTCGAACTCGGTTTCGATCCGGCCTACGGCCGCACCGCGCTGGCGTTGGACGCAGCGATCATCAGCATCAACAGCTTCTCGAAGTATTTCCAGATGACCGGCTGGCGCCTCGGCTGGATGGTGGTGCCGCAGGAACTCGTGGAACCGCTGACCCGCCTGGCCGGCAATCTGTACATCTGCCCCAGCACCCCGGCACAACATGCCGCATTGGCCTGCTTCACGCCCGCCACCCTGGCCGAGGCTGAGCGCCGGCGCGCCGAATTCCAGCGCCGGCGCGACGTCATCGTGCCCGCGCTGCAGGCCATCGGCCTGGACGTGCCGGTCCTGCCCGACGGCGCTTTCTATGTGTGGGCCGATTGCTCACGCCACGCCGCAGACAGCTGGAACTTCTGCTTCGACGTGATGCGCGAAACCGGCGTGGTGCTGGTGCCCGGCAAGGACTTTGCCACCGCCACCATGCGACCGGAACGCTGGTTCCGCCTGAGCTACGCCAACAGCGTGGAGAATTTGCGCGAAGCTGCCGCCCGCCTGGGTGCCCATCTGGCCCGTGGCAGCCGGCGCAGTGCCAGCGCCTGAGCCGGTCACGTTCAACCCAGGCGCGCGCGCACCCGCCAGTCTTCGCCAAGCGGCTCGATGTGCAGGCCGTGCAACCGCAGGCCATCGGCCACCGCCTGCAGCGGCCCGAAGGGCGCAATGCCTGTGCCCTGGCCCAGCAGCCTGGGTGCGAGGTAGAGCAGCAACTCGTCCACCAACCCGGCGTTGAGCAACGAGGCGTTGAGCCGCGCGCCGGCTTCCACATGCAGTTCGCCAATTTCGCGCACCGCCAGTTCGCGCAGCAGTGCGTTCAGGTCGGTCTTGCCCGGTTTGGCGGCGTCCACCGGCAGGGCGATGAGTTGCACGCCCAGTTCGCGCAGCACGCGTGCACGCGGCTCGGCCTGCTCCGGCGGCAGTGCGTGCGCCACCCAG
>DAIAZB010000044.1 GCA_027443745.1 Thiomonas sp.
ACGCGCGTAGCAAACCGTTGCTGCCAAGTCGCTGGATCCCGGGTTCCGCCTGCGGCGGCCCCGGGATGACATCAAAAACAAAACGTCCTCCCGAACGGTGCGTTCCTTACTCTTGCCATCATCTCGAACGGCGCACCCTTCTTTTGACGTCATCCCGGACGGCGCACCCTTTCGATGTCATCCCGGACGGCGCGCAGCGCCGAGCCGGGATCCAGACGAGCGCCACCGCGTACGTACCGGATCTCGAGACGCTATTCGATGCGCTCGATGCACGTCCCGAGACGGTCCCGGCGGAATCCGCCGCAGTTCAGTTCACCCGCCGCCTGAGGTAGTTGAGCAGGTCGATGCGGGTGATCAGGCCGAGGAACTTCGGTCCGTCCATGACGATGGCGATGTGGCCGCGATCGAACACCGGCATCAGTTGCGCGACCGGGGTGCGCATGTCCACGAATTCGAGTTTGCTGACCATGGCGGTGGACACCGGATCGGCGAAGCGCGCGCTGTCGGCGTGCACGTGCATGAGCAGGTCGGACTCGTCGAGGATGCCGACGATGCGCTCGCCGTCCATCACCGGCAGCTGCGAGACGTCATACAACTTCATGCGCTGGTAGGCCACGGTGAGCGGCTCGTGCGGGCCGATCACCACGGTGTCGCGCTGCGCGTAGGGGCGCAGGATCAGATCGCGCAGGTCGCCGTGCTGCGGACGTTCGATGAAGCCGTTGTCCAGCATCCAGTAGTCGTTGAACTGCTTGGACAGGTACTTGTTGCCGGTGTCGCACACGAACACCACCACGCGTTTCGGGCGGGTCTGCTCGCGGCAGTATTTGAGCGCGGCCGCCAGCAGCGTGCCGGTGGAGCTGCCGCCCAGCACGCCTTCTTTTTCCAGCAGCAGGCGCGCGGTGAGAAAACTCTCCTTGTCGCTGATGGCATAGGCCTTCTTGACGCGCGAGAAGTCGCTGATCGAGGGCAGGAAGTCCTCGCCGATGCCTTCGACCATCCAACTCGCCGATTTGGTCGAGAGCGTTCCTTCGTTGATGTACTGCGCCAGGATCGAGCCCACCGGGTCGGCCAGCACCAGTTCGGTTTGCGGCGAGGCCTTGGCCAGGAAGCGCGAGAGTCCGGTCATGGTGCCCGAGCTGCCGCAGCCGAACACGATGGTGTCCACGCGCCCGTCCATTTGTTCGAGAATCTCGGGACCGGTGAACTCGGCGTGCGCGGCCGGATTGTCGGGGTTGCCGAACTGGTTGATGAAGTACGCACCTGGGGTGTCGTCGGCGATCTTCTTGGCCAGATCCTGGTAGTACTCGGGATGTCCCTTGGCTACGTCGGAGCGGGTCAGGATGACCTCGGCGCCCATCGCCTTGAGGTTGAAGATCTTCTCGCGGCTCATCTTGTCGGGCACCACCAGCACCAGGCGGTAGCCCTTCTGCTGCGCCACCAGCGCCAGGCCGATGCCGGTGTTGCCGGCGGTGCCCTCCACCAGCGTGTCGCCAGGCTTGATGCGCCCGGCCCGCTCGGCGCGCTCGATCATCACCAGGCCGATGCGGTCCTTGATGGAGCCGCCCGGATTCATGCACTCGAGTTTGAGAAACAGCTCGCAGCGGCCCGCGTCGAGGCGCTGCGCCTTGAGCATCGGCGTGCGGCCGATCAGTTCGAGCACGGAGTTCTGGATCATGGGCGGCCTGTGCGGGTGGCAATGGGCGGCGCGGCGCCGGAAAACAAACCGCCGCGGGCAAGCCGCGGCGGCGTTGGGTGGCCGCGCGCGGCGGCCGGGATGATAGGGCACGCGCCGGGCGCGTGCCGACGGGCTAGTGCGTGCGCGCGTCCTGCCACATTCGCAACAGGCGTTCCTTGGCGACGAGCTTCTCGCGTTTCATGCCGTTGAGCGTGTCGCCATCGAGCGGCAGCACGCCGATTTCGGCGTCGTGCACCTTGCTGTCCAACTCGCGGTGGCGCAGGAACAGGCGCCGGAATTCGATATTGGCCTTCATCAGGGCCTCGACATCTTCACGCGGATGATTTTCAAACATCGTGCGACCTCCATAAGGTTGATGGATCAAAGGGACGCACGGCACCACGCGCCCGTCGCGGCGGTGTCGTTGGGTGGCTTCAGGGGGCGCGGCCGGCACGCCACCCGACCGGCGATGCGGCGGGGCGGCTGGTGGGCGGGGCGCGCAATGCATGATGACGGGCCTGAC
>DAIAZB010000045.1 GCA_027443745.1 Thiomonas sp.
GCCCGCCGTTGTCCTGGTCGTTGCCTCGCTGTTTCTTGCCCTTGTCAGCCTGGCCCTGCTCGCCCTTCCTTTCGGCACCGTGGGCTCGCTGTGCCGGCTGTGAACGTTGCTGCTGGAAGCGCTGCTGTTGTTGCTGCGGAACGTTCTGACGCGGCCAGGCCTGTGGCTGCGGTTGCCGCTGGACGTTCTGCGGCGGCCGGGCATTCCGCGGCTGCTGCTGGAGATTCTGCTGCGACCGGACCGTTCGCTGCTGTTGCAGCGGGAGGTTCGGCGGCGGCTGGGTGCTCCGCCGTTGTTGCTGCTGCAGGTTCTGCTTCTGTTGCTCCCGTTCGCGCGCCGGCACGCCCTGGCGACGCTGTTCGAGTATCTGCCGGCTCACCGCCTCGCGCGGCTGGTAGCGATAGCTGCGCGACTCGATCATGCGTTGCTGCTCCCGCTGGCGGGGATAACGGCTGCCGATGTAGTTGCGTTGGTAGCTCGGCAGCGGCGCGGCCACGGGGACGGAGCGACGGTCCCAGCGATCCCACCCGCTGTGCTGGCGCTCCCAGTCGCGTCCCCAGCGTTCGCCCCAGCGCGGCGCGTCATCGGCACGCCAGTAGCGGAAATAGGCGGGCGGGCGGCGGTAATAGCGCACCGGAATGCGCAGGATGAAGAAGGGCACGTAGGCGGGCGGAATCAGGTCCCACGGGCCGTTGTACCAGCCGCTCGAATACCAGTTGTCATCCTCGTACACCCAGTACAGGCCGTCGTAGAAGAAGTAGTTCGCGTCCACCCGCGGGTCGTAATAGACCGGGTAGCCTGGGATGCGCACCAGCGTCGGATACGTCGACATCATGAAACCGAGGCTGAAACCGCGATCCGAGATGCCGATGCTCAGCTGGGTCTGTGCCTGGGCCGGGGGCGGGATGGCCGGAGCGAGCAGTATCGCCATGGCAAGCAGTACGTAGCGCATCGTCGTGACTCCTAGGGGGGATCGTTGTCGTTGTTACCTCATGACCGTCGCCATCGGCTTGTTCCTGCGTTTTGACAGCAATGGCATGCGACCAACCTAGCCCGTTGCTGGAGCGGCCGAGTTGCGCACGATCAATGGATCGCGCGATGGCTGCGCTAGCCTGGGGCGTAGCGAACAACGGATTTCCGGCCGCGATGGGGCCTGCGTTCACGCGGCGACGCGGTGCCTTTCGCGGCGACGTTGCGACGCCGGCGCGAGACCGTTCGATGGATCAGGGGTGGGGAATATCGCGGCGGTGCCGGGTTCACTGGGCGGAACGTCGCTTCGCCGCTCCGCAGGCGGGTTTTGCCGGCCGCGGCTCCTTGCTCGAACGCCGCGACGCACACGGCCGGTGCCTGGTCTCTGCCAAATTGCTCACGCAGTGGGCCGGCGGGTAGGCTGGTCGACATGCTGCGCGGTGAGATAGCGCAGTGGTTGCTTCCGACTCGATGCCCACATCATCCACATTGCGGGCCGACGTTTCAGAAGGAGAGGGATCTTGTTTCCACTGCAATCCAAAAACCTGCGCAGGCTTGCCCGGATTCGTTCGATTCTCTACATCGTGATGCTGGTCGTGGTCTTCGTGTTGCTGGGCATCAGCATGCTCAAGAAGCACTGAGAGGTAGCGCGAAAAAAAGCATGGCTGTCGGCCATGCCCTTTTTGACGAAGCTGCCTCTGGGCGGATGCGGGTGGATGCGCGTCAGGCCATCAAGGACGGCGGCATGGCTGTCGCCGTATCGTCACCGCACACGTCGTGCCACAGGTGATACATCACCCCGAACATCACGGTGAACATCCACAGGAACAGTGCGAAATAGAGCACGATGAACACCGGGAGCATCAGCGCGGTGCTTATGAGTTTGGCGACCAGGGCCAACAGCGCACCGACGATGATCAGGGCGATGAGCACGACTACCCAGAGCATGAGGGAGCTCAGGGCAAACACCAGCAGCGGCAGCGCGTTCTTGAGAGCACCACTCATGCCGTCGCCGATGGCGCCGAACACGCCGCGCCGATTCAGGGCCACCTGGCCAAAGCTGATGGCGTAGTAACCCATCATCCAGAGGCCGAACACCATCAGCAGCGCCAAGGTGGTCCAGAAGCCGCCGGGCAGGCCTGGGGGCAACTGGTGGGTTGCCTGGGCCGCCACTGCCTGCTTGTACCAGCCGATCATGCCCCGGCCGGTGGACAGGACGATGATGGCGATCCCGCCGACGTAGACCACGAAGTTCGCCAGCCCGAATCCGATCAGGCGCCATGCCTCGCCTTGTCGATAAGGCTTGAAGATGTCGGACAGGCGGGCCGCCTGTTGTTTCTGGACTGCATTGATCAGCTGCAGATAGCCCGCGTAGAGCGGAACGATCAGAAACCCGTACAGCACGGAGATCGCCATGGTCACGATCGTTGTGGCCGTGCTCTGGGGCGTGCCCGCCTTCGCGGCAAAGTATTGCATCGGCGTGGTGACCAACGACGGCAGGAAGCACGCCACCACGAGCAAGGCGGCTCCGCCGAACATTAGTTTCGGGTGGTCGAAGCCCCCGCGGATTCCGTTCGTCAACCAGCCGAAACCGGTGCCCGCGCTCCTCGATCGTGTTGCCATGCCGTCGCTTCCCTGTTGATCGGCGTCCCCACGCCGTGTCGGCCGAGCATAGCGGTTTCGGCGCCGTAGCGTGCCTCAAGGCATGCCGTTCGAGTCGGGCAGTGTTGCTGCCGCCTGACTCGGTTTGCCAATGGGGCATCTCGCCGTCGAGGAAGCAACCGCTCAGCCACGGAGCGTTGGATTAGACTCGGCTATCCGCATCGGCCGGGCACCGGGTCCGGCGACGTCATGACCAAGAGGGTTTCGCATGAACAAGCGTCTGCTAACCACGATGATGACCGGGGCGCTCGCCCTGCTGGCGATGCCGGCCTGGGCTGCGCTGCAGCCGGGCGCGAAGGCGCCGGATTTCACCGCCACGGCGAGTCGCGCCGGCAAGGATTTCACCTTCTCGCTCAAGGCGGCGCTCGCCAAGGGGCCGGTGGTGGTCTATTTCTATCCCTCGGCCTTCACCCAGGGCTGCGACCTGGAAGCGCACACGTTCGCCACCGACAAGGCGAAGTTCGATGCCGCGGGCGCCACCATCATTGGTGTTTCGGCCGACAGCATCGAGCGGCTCAACGCGTTCTCGGCGGATCCGCATTACTGCGCGGGCAAGTTTCCGGTGGCCTCCGACGCCAGCGGCCACATCGCGGCTTCGTATGACTTGAAGCTGGCTCCCGGCAGCGCGGGGTTGACCGACGTGCGCGGCAAGACGATCGGGCACGGCTTCATCCCGCGCACCACCTTCGTGATCGCGCCGGACGGCAAGATCGTGGCCACGCTGTCGTCCTCCGCCGACCACCTGAC
>DAIAZB010000046.1 GCA_027443745.1 Thiomonas sp.
GTGTGCGACAGCCCGGCCGGCATCGAGAGTGGCGCGCTGCTGGCCATGCACTTCGCCGACGAAGCCCTGATCGTCACCAACCCGGAAGTCTCGTCGGTGCGCGACTCGGACCGCATTCTCGGCATCCTCGGCTCCAAGACCAAGCGCGCCATCGACGGCGCCGAGCCCATCCGCGAGCATCTGCTCATCACCCGCTACAACGCCAAGCGCGTGGCCGAAGGTGAGATGCTGTCGATCGACGACATCCAGGACATCCTGCGCCTGAAGCTCATCGGCGTCGTGCCCGAAAGCGAAAGCGTGCTGCAAGCCTCCAACCAGGGCCTGCCCGCAATCCATCTGGACAACAGCGACGTGGCCAGCGCCTACCAGGACGTGATCGCCCGCTTCCTTGGCGAAGAACGCCCCATGCGCTTTACCGACTACCAGAGGCCCGGGTTCATCAAGCGCCTGTTCGGCCGTTGATCGGAGCAAGCGCCATGTCCATCCTGTCTTTTTTACTCGGCGAGAAGAAGAAAACCGCCAGCATCGCCAAAGAGCGGCTGCAAATCATCCTGGCCCACGAGCGCGTCTCCGGCTCCCCCGCCGACTACCTGCCGGCGCTGCAGCGCGAGTTGGTCGCCGTCATTTCCAAATACGTGAAAATCAGCCAGGACGACATCCAGGTCAAGCTTGAACACCACGGCTCGCTGGAAGTGCTGGAAGTGAAAATCGAAATTCAGCAGGGGTGATGCGCCGTTGCCTGCGCGGGGCCGAAGTGCTGCCGGCCTTGAGCGCGTGCATCGGGGTGTTGCGTTCCCCATGTGCAGCGGTTTGAACCCCTCCCCACCCCAACCCAACCCAACCCTCCCCATGCATGGGGAGGGAGCAGGTTCATCCTCGGCCACGGAAAGGGCAGGGGAGGCCGGGAGGGGGAAAACAGCACCCCGCTTCGCGTCTATTGCCAACCCTGACCATCGCCAGGGCCGGCAAGCAATGGCCAGCGCCCACCGCCCACCGCGATCACCCCATGACCCAACAAACCCTCGCACAACCCCCACTCGCCGCCAGCAATTGGCGCCTGGTCGATCTTGCGGCCGTGTTCATGGCTTTCACACTACCCTTGCCCACCGCGCTGGGGTCCATCGCCACCGTCCTGCTGCTGCTCGCCTGGCTGCTCAGCGGGCGCTGGGGCGAGCAGTTTCAGCGCTGGCGCGCGGTGCCCACGGCGCTGTGGGCCACGGCATTGCTGCTGATGTTCGTCATCGGCACCACCTACAGCGCCGGCACCGCGCATGGCGTGAGCAACTTCATGGGCAAGTACGCCAAGTTGCTGCTCATTCCGGTGTTGATCATGGCGTTGACCCATCCCGTTTGGCGTCGCCGCGCCGTTCACGCCTTTTTTCTAGGCGCGTTCATCGCCACGGCGTTGTCCTACCTGCGCTTTTTCAACTGGGTGCCCGCGAGCCTGCATGAATCCGTGGTGCAGGGCCATATCCACTTCGGCACGATCATGGCTTTCGCCGCCTACGGCCTCGCCCGCAAGGCCTTCGAGCCGGGCCGCTGGCGCTGGCTGTGGGCGGCCATCGCGCTGTGGATGACGTTCGACCTGCTCTACGTCAACATCGCCCGCACCGGCTATGTCATCGTCTTCGCCCTCATCGTGCTGCTGGCGTGGCAGCGCTTCAAGTTGCGCGGTCTGGTCATCGGCGCGCTCGGCGCCGCGGTTCTGGCGGGGGTGGCGTTCACCGCGTTTCCCGTGGCCAAGACGCGGCTGGAACTGGCCGTGCAGAACATTCAGCAATACCAGCAGTTCGAACGCACCCGTGACGGCAACCTGAACACCAATTCTCTCGGCCTGCGCCTGCAGTTCTGGCACAACAGCCTGCGTCTCATCGCCCAGCACCCCATCGCCGGCACCGGTACCGGCAGCTTGCATGAAGAGTACGGCAAGCTGGTGGCCGGTACCAACACGCTGGACGCGGTGAATCCTCACAACGAATATCTCAGCACCACGGTGCAGCTCGGCGTCATCGGCCTCGCGCTCCTGCTCGGCATGGGCATCGCCGCATGGCGCGACGGCCGCAAGCTGCCAGCCATCGAGCGCGACGCCCTGCACGGCGTCATCGTCACCATTGCCGTGGGCAGCCTGTTCAACTCCCTGTTGCTGGATGTGAACGAAGGGCGCTTTTTCGTGGTGATGCTGGGCTTGCTGCTCGCGGCGGTGGCGAATCAGTGGCGGAAGCAAGACGGCGGAATCGCTGTTTGACCCGCCACGGCTCGCTTCCCACGTTTTTCCATTCCATCACGTTCGGGCTGACCTATGGCCCGACCAACCTGTGGAATGACCTGGTGGGGGGCGGCAATGGCTGCAGGCACTGACACACATGGACGATGACAATCGACTGCCACGTGTGCGCACCCAAGCCAACAGCGGAGTAGTCTAGCGACGATGCGCTGGCGGCCCTCATTTATACTTAACCATACGGTTTTCAAGTATAAAGATCGGCCATGCTTGAGCATCCCCTTGCGATCCAGACGCTCTACGCCCAGTTGCTGCAAATCTGCCAGTCGTCCCCCTACCCTGGCGACGGATTTGCTGCAACCGGGAACGTCCGCGCTGTCTCAAAGATCATTCATGGCGCGACCTATTGGTATGCACAGTACACCGACCCCAGGGGCATCCAGGTCCAGCATTACCTCGGGGCAGCGGCTGACACCAATGTGCAACGGACTCTCGCCCGGCTACAAGACAAAGACGCCCGTGCTGAGGCCATACAGCGGATGGCTTTGGTCAAGGCACTTGCTCAGTCCGGCTACATTGCACCCGCCAGAGCAGCCGCAGGCGCTCTGCAAGTGTTAGAGCGTATCGGCGTCTTTCGAGCCGGATGCGTGATGATCGGAACCCCGGCTTACGGTGTCATCCTCAACATGCTCGGTTATCGCGAGCACCCGACTGTGCTCACGAATGACTTGGATCTTTCCTTCTCGCGGTACAGCCTTGCCGTCACGCAAATGGACATCGAGCAAGATCTGTTTGCGTGGGAACCCAAGCTTTTTGCAGTACCGCAACTCGACCGGCGCCATGCCGAGGTGTCACTCAAGATCAGAGGTCAGGATTTTCATATCGACTTTCTGACACCAGGTCGCATCGACGAGGACACGCCGATCAAACTGCCCTCCGGCATTCGTGCACAGCCTCTGCCATTTCTTGACTATCTCGTCAGTGCCACCCAACAAGCTGCCGCCTTGGCACCCTATGGTGCACTTGTGAACGTGCCAGAGCCGGCACGCTTCATGTGGCACAAGCTGGCAGTCGCCGCGATGCGTCCGGCAGCTTTTGCCGCCAAGCGTAAAAAGGACCTGCACCAA
>DAIAZB010000047.1 GCA_027443745.1 Thiomonas sp.
AGCCGGGGCCGGAGAAATTCTGCTCACCAGCATGGACCGCGACGGCACCAAGGTCGGCTTCGATCTTGACCTGACCCGCGCCGTGGCCGACGCCGTCCCGGTGCCCGTCATCGCCTCGGGTGGCGTGGGCGGGCTGCAAGACCTCGCGAACGGCATCACCCAGGGGCATGCCGACGCCGTGCTGGCTGCGAGCATCTTCCACTACGGCCAGCACACCGTCGGCGAGGCCAAGCGATTCATGGCTGGCCTGGGCATCCCCATGCGCGTGGACGCATGATGAAGGCACAAGCCAGCCCTGCAGCATGAGGTACAGCAAGCCATGGCGCTGCGCGATGACTACACTTCTGGCATGAACTGGCTCGACGAAATTTGCTGGGACGACAGCGGCCTGGTTCTCGCCATTGCGCAGGAAGTGGGTAGCAAGGACATTCTCATGGTGGCCTGGATGAACCGACAGGCACTGCAACGCACGCTGGAGGTAGGCGAGGCGGTGTATTGGTCGCGCTCGCGCAAGCGCCTGTGGCACAAGGGCGAGGTCTCCGGCCATGTGCAGAAAGTTGAATCCATCCGGCTCGATTGCGATGGTGACGTGGTGCTGTTGACGGTACGCCAACTCGGCCACGACCCCGGTATTGCCTGCCATACCGGACGCCATTCCTGTTTTTTCCGTGAGTTGCGCCAAGACGAGTGGGCCACGGTTGAACCCGTGCTGAAAGATCCAGGGCTCATCTACACATGAAATCATCCAGGCCAGTGCCCGACACGCCGAGCGGCGAGATGCTGGACCGCCTCGCCGCCGTGATCGAATCCCGCAAACAGGCCGACCCAGCCTCGTCCTACGTGGCCCGCCTTTTCGCCAAGGGCGACGATGCCATGCTCAAGAAGGTCGGCGAAGAAGCCACCGAATTCGTCCTCGCGGCCAAGGGCGGAGTGCGCCAGTCCATCGTCTATGAGGCGGCCGATTTATGGTTTCACACCCTTGTGGCCTTGGCCCATTACGGTATTTCGCCACGAGAGGTCCTGGACGAATTGGCGCGGCGCGAAGGTCTGTCGGGCATCGAGGAATTCACGCGACGCACCGCGCCGCCACCCAAGTAGCCAAGCTTGACAGCAGCGCGTAGTGAGCGCCTCATTCAAGCTGCATCCAAATCCTGATTGACCTCGTACAGTTCATCAACATGCACGATCCCGACTGCATTTTCTGCAAAATCATTGCCGGTACCATCCCGTCGAAAACCTTGTACGACGATGATGAGACGATGGCTTTTCATGACATCAACCCTGCCGCGCCGGTCCATTTTCTGCTGGTCCCCAAACGCCATATCGCCACGTTGGCGGCGGTGGAACCCGGTGACCAGGCCTTGCTCGGTAAAATGTTGGGACTGGTTCCGCGACTGGCGGAGCAGCTAGGTTGTGGCGATGGTTTCAAAACCGTCATCAACACCGGACCCAATGGCGGGCAGGAGGTCTATCACCTGCATCTTCATGTTTTGGGCGGCCCTCGCCCCTGGAAACGCGCGACGATCTGAAAGTCGCTAAGGAGTATCGAAATGGGCTCATTGAGCATTTGGCATTGGCTGATCGTCCTGGTCATCGTGATGATGGTCTTCGGCACGAAGAAGCTGAAAAACATGGGTTCCGACCTGGGGTCAGCCGTCAAGGGTTTCAAAGACGGCATGCGCGACGGTGATGCCGACGCCGCCTCTGGCACGACAGCCGCCGACAAGCAGTTGGGTCCGCAGGCCGGTGCGGTGAAGAAAGACACCATCGACGTCGAGGCCAAGGAAAAATCCTGATCTGTGCACGGCGGTGCCGGGCCGGCCATGTTGCCGGCTTTTTTATGCACCGGTACGGCAAAGCCTGAGCAACAGCCATGTTCGATATCGGCATCTCGGAATTGGGCGTCATTGGCGTGGTCGCGCTGATTGTGCTCGGTCCTGAAAAACTGCCCAAAGTGGCGCGCACGGTGGGCAATCTGCTCGGCCGGGCGCAGCGCTACATGGCCGACGTTAAGTCCGAAGTGAACCGTCAAATGGAACTGGACGAGTTGCGCAGCATGAAGTCCACGGTCGAATCGGCAGCGCAGGACATCCACAACACGGTTTCCAAGAACATCGGCGACGTCGGCCAGGAATTCGATTCGGCCTGGAAAGAAGCCACCGCAGGCCTGGAGGACGGATCGCAAACGTCGCTCGACGGTCCCTCGATGAGCGACGGTCTGGGTTTCGAGCGTCACAAGCCCAAGCGTCTGAAAAAATCCACCGGCCAAACCGTTCCGCTCTGGTATCGCCGCCAGGCCCGGGTGCGCAGTCACGCCCTGTCTGGCGCAGCCCGCGTGGCGCGCCACCGTCCCCGTTCCGGCCTCTGAGGCCCACACTCCTCTTCCGCCGCACACGTGACTGATCCCAAGCCGTCCGATTCCCCGAATCCGGAAGCCGAGCAGCCC
>DAIAZB010000048.1 GCA_027443745.1 Thiomonas sp.
CCCTAGTCGCGCGGCCAGACCAGCAGATGCGCAGCGCGCAGATCCACCGTGAGTTCCTGGCCGATGGCCAGCGCATGGTGGTCGGCCAGGCGATAGGGCACATGCAACCACAGCAGGGCGTCGCCGCAACGCAGCGCCGCAGTGGTGTCGGCGCCGCGCACCATGAGGTGCTCGACGCGGGCGAGCACCGGGTTCTCGCTGGGGCGCAGCTCCCGCTGCTTGATGGGCGGCAGGCGCACGTCGTCGGCCGACACCACCCAGTCCACCACGGCGCCGGGCGCGAGGTGCGCAAGCTGCTTGGCCTGCGGCACCCGCAGGGTGAGCGCGGCTTCGTCCCAGTGCAGCAGGGTGCTGGCGGATTGCGGCTCGTGCCTGAGCACCGTGGCGCTGAAGCGGTTGCGGTAGCCCAGCAGTGCCGCGGCCCGGATGTCGGCGGGATGGGCAAAGACGTCGCGCGGGGTGCCTTGCTGCACCACGCGTCGCCCGGCGAGCAGCACCATCCAGTCGGCCATGGCGGCGAGATGCGCGTCGTGCGTGGCAGCGAGCGCGGGGATGGACAGGCGGTGCATGCGCGACACCAGCTCGGCCATGACGTCGTCGCGGGTGCTGGCATCGAGCGCGGAGGTGGGTTCGTCGAGCAACAGGATCTGCGGCTTGCGCGCCAGCGCCCGCGCCAGGGCCACGCGCTGCTGCTGACCGCCGGAGAGTTGATCCGGGCGCGTGTCGGCCTGCGCCGCTAGGCCCACGGCAGCCAGCAACTCGCACGCCGCCTGGCGCTGCGCGGGAAGGCGGCCGCCCAGCGCGTAGGCCACGTTCTCCCAGGCGCGCAAATGCGGGAACAAGGCATGGCCTTGTGGCAGGTAACCCACGGCACGGCGCTGCGGCGGCAAGCCGTCGAATGGCGTGGTGCGGCCCGGCACCAGCCCGGCAATGGCCTTGAGCACGGTGCTCTTGCCCTCGCCGCTGGCGCCCAGCAGCACGGTGAAGCCGCGCACCATGAAGTCGGCGTCGAGCACGATGGGCTGACGGACCTGAACACGGATCGGCATCGAACCCTGGTCCGACTTCAGCGGCATGGACACGCGGCCATCCTCAACTGCGCGCATACGCCCGACGCGACAGCGCCCCCAGCAACAGCGGCAGCGGCAGGCCGATGAGGAAGAACAGCCACAGCAGCGGATACACGGCGGACAAGCCCGTGTCCTGCAGGTTCACCCACAGCTTCACCGGAATGCCTTGCGGGTAATAGGCGACGATCAGCACGATGCCGAATTCGCCCAAGGCCCGCACCCAGGCCAGCGCCACGCCGGCGCCCAGCCCCAGGCCCGCCAGCGGCACGGTGATGCGCCAGAACGTGCGCCAGGGCGACTGGCCGAGGGTGAGGGAAATTTGCTCCAGTTCCCGCGGCACGCCCTCGAACGCCGAACGCGCCGCGACGATGAAATATGGCGCGCTGCCATACACCTGCGCCAGCAAGAACGCCGCGGGCGTATTGGTCAATCTCAAGCCCAGTTGCCCCAGCGGCTGGCCCAGCCAACTGTACGGCCCATAGCTCATCGACAGCAGCAGGCCCATGGCCAGCGGCGGCGTCAGCAGCGGCAGCAGCACCAGCAGTTCCATCAGCCACTTGCCGCGGAACTGATGCCGCGCCAGCCACCAGGCCACCGGCGTGCCGAAGACGATGACGACGGCAAGCGCGATGAGGGTGTAGGCCACCGACACCCCCAGCGAACCGGCGTCGCCCTGCTGCAGGCGCAGCGCGCTCCACGGCGTGCTGATGAACAGACCGACGAAGGGCAGGCTGAGGAAGGCCAGCCCCGCCAGGCCGAATGCCGCCACCACCCAGGCATGCCGGGCCTGGGCCTGAGCCAGCGCCGCGCCCTGTTGCGGCAAGCGGGCGGTGGCGGCGGAGTCCAGAGGTGTGATCGGCATGGTTCAAACGCAGCGGGCGAGCGAGACAACGACTTGGGGCCATCATTGTCGCCCGCCACTCGCAAGACTTCGCTGCCCGGGCCGGGGCATGGCATCCTGTTCTTATTGCAGTGCGCCGCCCTTGGGCGCGCTGTAGCCGTAGTCCTTGAACAGGGCCTGGCCCTGCGCGCTGGTCATGAGATGAACGAAGGCTTCGCCAGCCGCGGGGTTGGGCGCGTTCTTCAGCACGGCGGCATAGAACACCAGCGGCTGTGTGGACAGCTTGTCGGTCTTGCCGTTGGGCAGCTTGATGCTGAAGTGCACCGTGCCGTACCACTCCTTGATCTGCGCCGGATCGCTCAAGTTGATTTCAGCCGGCAGCTTCACATAGGGCAGCTTGTGCGAAATCACGGCGCTGAGGTAGCCCGAGGTGGCGTCGAGCTGGCCGCTTTCCAGGCGCGACAGCAAGGAGGGCTCGGTGAAAATCTGCGCGTGGTTGTCCACTCCGCCAAGGATCTTGTCAGCCAGCCCGGGCTGCTTGTAATACGTCTCGGCCAGCAGCATGGTGAAGACGATATTGCGGCCCTGCGGGTCGGTGGTGGCGTCGGTGCGGCCAAATTTCACGCCGGGCTTTTCCAGCACCGCATACCACGGGGTCTTGCCTGCGGCCGCGGCTTCGAAGTCTTGGGCGTACTTGCTCTTGGGGCTGTAGGCAATCACCATCTGGGTGCTGGCCACGGGCACGGCCGTGTCGATCAGCCCCGCTTTCCGCAGCACATCGATGGGACCTGGCGTGATCGAGACGAATACATCGGGGTTGATCTGCTTGGAGGCAATGAGGTGCGCCAGGCCGAAGGCGCCGGCGCCCTGCCCCTGATATTGCACATGCGCCTGCCTGGCGATGGCCGGGCCCAGCGCCTTGTCCATCAACGCACCCATGGAGCCGGCGTAGGCCACCGCCAGAACAGGCTCGGCAGCTTGCGCTGCGGGCAAGAAGGCGGGGATTGCCGCAACCATGGCGGCGGCTAGGGAGAGGGACAACAGGGCGCGTCGTTGCATCGTCAACTCCAGGGGCAAGGTTCAGGGATGATCGGGAAACGGCAAGGATTCGACTTCTGGAACCCGAGGCTGGACTTGCGTTTCAACATATGCAGCGGAATATATCGCATTCGGCGTGGCGGCCTTCCGTCCGGGGTGCGGCACGTGATACGAACCCCTGAGTCGCCGCTGCGCCTGGGCGCGATGCAGCTTGCGCCACACCGCAGCAGCGACGCAGCCTCGGCTCAACGCGCAGCGGCTTCGGGTACCGGCTGGGCTGATGCCTGCGAGCCCGATTGCGCCCTGGCTGCGGGCATGGCCTGCATGGCTGGCGCACCCCGGTTGCTGCCCTGGCGCACGAAAGCGACGACGTCGTGCAGCACCGGCGACATCCAGCGCAAGGGCTTGGCGAAACTGCCGATCAGGGTCTCGTGGTTGACGCCCGTGTACAGGTCGAGCGTGACCTGCGCACCGTCGGCCTTGAGCTTGTCGGCCAGTTGCACGCTGTTGCGCTGCGGATTCACCAGGCTGTCGACCTTGGCCGCGCCGATGAAGGTGCGCGGCACCTGCGCATCGTCGACATGGTCGATGGGCATGCAACCCGCCGGGTAGTCGGGAAAATGAAACACCGGTTGCACGGCGCGGTCGGTGATGGGCAGAAAGTCATAGGGCCCGGCCAGGCCGATCCAGCCTGCCAGCATGGCGGGCTTCATGCCCACGCCTTCCAGCCAGCGCGGGTCGAGTGCCAGCATGGCGACGTTGTAGCCGCCGGCGCTGTGACCCATGATGTAGAGCTGGCGCGGGTTGCCGCCGTATTGCGCAATGTCCTTGTAGGCCCAGGCCACGGCGCGGGCGTTGTCGCGCAGAAAGGCGGGGTAGCGCACCTCGGGGTAGAGGCGGTAGTCGGCGATGACGGTGACGATGCCGCGCGCCGCCAGCGCCTCGCCGACAAATCTGTACATTGCGCGGTTGCCGCTGTTCCACGAGCCGCCGTAGAAGAACACCACCACCGGGTAGCCTGCTGCGGGCTGTGGGTTGCGGGCACCGGTGATGGGCTGGTAGACATCGAGCCGCTCGCGCGGCGCCGAGCCGTAGGCAATGCCACCGCGGAACACGTACGTGTCGGTCGGTGTGAGGCGGTTGATCATCGCCACCGGCGAGCAGGCGGCGGCCAAAGGGGTCAGGCAGAGCAGGACGAGATGTTTGAGCGAACGGCGTGGGATGGCGGCGATCATGGGAGTCGGTGATGTGGATGGGGCACGGATCGTTGGCCGCACACCATCAGCACTACGCCCAGATGGCGTCGCCGGATTCAATCGACCCTGCCACCCGCCTTGCGCGGGCGGCCACGGGGACGCGCCGCGGTTGTGACGGGCATACCGACTGCGGCGTCAACCGCGGCTTTCACCATGGCGGCCTCGGGAGCCGCAACAGCCGCGCCGGCTTGCGCGAGAGGCGCGCCCCGATGTGCGGCGTCGCCTGCACCGGTCGAGTCGTCGGCAAATACATCGCTCGGCGCCTCGCCACCTTCGCGCAACAAGGTGTTGAACACCCGCATATCGGCCTCGATCGCGCGCATGGCCTTTTGCTCCAGACGCCGGTAACGCCGCAGCACCTCATACCCCAGGGGCGTGAGCAGCGCGCCACCGCCGCCGCTGCCGCCCTTGCTCGCCTCCACCAGCGGCTCCTTGAAGGCGCGGTTCAAGCTGCTGGCCAGCAGCCAGGCGCGGCGGTAGCTCATGTCCATGTCGCGCGCGGCCGCCGAGATCGAGCCGGTGCGCGCCATCGCCTCCAGCAACTTCGCCTTGCCCGGCCCGATGGCCGTGCCCTGCTTGATTTCCAGGCG
>DAIAZB010000049.1 GCA_027443745.1 Thiomonas sp.
TGGCCTGCGGCCTGGCCTTGATCGGCTTTGGCCTGTACAAGCTGATGCGCAAGCGCCATCCGCGCTGGCTCGCCCGCATCAAGCCGGCGCATCTGCTGCTGTGGTCCTTCCTCATGGCCACCGCGCATGGCGCCGGGCTCATGCTGCTGCCGGTCTACCTGCGCCTGTGCGGCCCCGCGCCGGCCGACGCCGCCCATGCCGCGATGATGACCCTGCTGCGGCAAGACCTGGGCACCGCCCTGCTCGTGGCAGCCGTGCACACCGCGGCCATGCTGACGACCGGCGGCATCATCGCCTGGCTGGTCTACCACTACTGGGGTTTGCGCGCCCTGCGCCAGTCCTGGTTCAACCTGGACCTGCTGTGGTCGGTGATGCTGCTGGGCAGCGGCGCGCTGGCCACCTGGGCGGCCGCACGCTGAAACAACCGCCGCAGCGCGTGGCCCGGCATGGCGGCGCCGCGAGCCGCATGCACTGACCAGAGTCTGACGACGCCGGCCTCATTTCACCAGCTTTTCCAGCGCGTCCTTGGCGAAGTGCTCCTCTCGCAAGGCCTCTGGCGGGCAGACATCGGCGGGGCAGACGCCGCGCTGCTCCAGTTCGCGCCACAGCAGCGCAATCTGGTGCTCCAGTTGTGCCGCGTGATCGATCAGTCCCAGGATGGCCTTGGTCTGCGGATCGTCACCGTTTTGCATCACCGCGTAAGCCGAAAAGCCCATGCGGGCGGCGGTGGCCTCGCGCTCGAGTTCGGTTTCCTTCTGGATGATGCGCGCCGGATTGCCCACCGCCGTGGCCCCGGCCGGCACCGCCTTCACCACCACGGCGTTGGAGCCGATGCGCGCGCCGGCGCCCACGGTGAAACCGCCCAGCACCTGTGCGCCCGCGCCCACCACCACCTCGGCTTCGAGCGTGGGATGGCGCTTGGCGCCCTTGTACAGCGAGGTACCGCCCAGGGTGACGCCCTGATAGATGGTGCAGTCGTCGCCCACTTCGGCGGTCTCGCCGATGACCACGCCCATGCCGTGGTCGATGAACACGCGCCGGCCGATACGTGCTCCGGGATGAATCTCGATGCCGGTGAGAAAACGCCCCCAGTGCGAAATCCATCGCGCAAGCCACAGCCAGCCACGCCGCCAGAGTCCATGCGCCAGGCGGTGCAGCAGCAGCGCGTGCAGGCCGGGGTAGCAGGTCAGCACTTCCCAGCGCGAGCGGGCCGCGGGATCGCGTTCGAGAATGACCTGAATGTCTTCGTGCAAATGCCGGAACATGGATGGAACGTCAGCTTTCGGAGCGGGAGTCGAGTGTATTGGAGCTCCGGCCGGGCGGCAGGGCGACCCATCCATCGCCAGTCGATCTGCCGATCAATCCGGTGCGCAAGTTGCGGCGTCGTGACCTGGCAGGTCGGTCTGCGGCTCACCAGTCTGCTGCGTTCGCGCTCCGCCCAAACGCTCAAGCCCGGCCTTGCAGATGCCGCGCAGGATGTGCACTTCCTGCTGCGTGAGCTGAGCCCGCGTGGCCAGCCGCGCCAGCCT
>DAIAZB010000050.1 GCA_027443745.1 Thiomonas sp.
GCGGCGCTGCAGCGCGGCGATGCCGCGGCCGCCGAGGCGCGCTTCCGCATCGCCGCGCGCCTCGATCCGCGCGACGTCGCCACCCAGTCATGGCTCGCCGCAGCCGCGCTGCGCGCCGGTCGTCTGCAGGACGCGCTCTGGCATCTGGACGCCGTGCTGCGCGTGCGCCCCGGACTGGCCCCGGCACTGGATCCGCAACTGCTCGCGCTGGCCCTGGCGCCCGGCGCGCAGCCGGCCTGGACCGCCGTGTTCGCGGCGCAGCCGCCGTGGGCGCCGGGCTTCTTCGCCTGGGCCTGCGCCCGGCCGGTCGCGGACAACGCGGCCGTCGACGCGCTGGCAGCCGCGCTGCGCGCCACGCCCGCGGGCCTCGGCGCCGACGAGTGGAACGCGTATCTCGAGCGCCTGCTCGGCCAGCAGCGCTGGATGGCCGCCTACCTCGCCTGGGTGCAGAGCCTCGGCCCCGCGCAACGCGCGCATCTCGACAACGTCTACAACGGCGATTTCCGCGAACCGGTGAGCAACCGCGGATTCGACTGGCGCATCGGCTACGTGCCCGGCGTCGAGCTCGGCGTGGTGCCGATCTCCGGCGCGCCCGGACGGGCGCCCTCCGAGAGCGAACGTCCCGACTCCGAGTACCCGCACTCCGGCGCACCCGGACGGGCGCTGGAGGTGCGTTTCCTCGACCGGCGCGCGGCGTTTTCCGGGCAGGTGCGCGAGCTGCTGGCGCTGGCGCCGGGGCATTACCGCCTGAGCGGACTCGCGCGGTTGGACGACCTGCGCAACGAGCGCGGCCTGCAGTGGACCGTGAGCTGCGCCGGCGACGGACGCCTGATCGCGCAGACCGCGCGACTGCGCGGCAGCCAGCCGTGGCGTCCCTTCAGCACCGACCTCACCGTGCCCGCGAGCGGCTGCGGCGCGCAGTGGCTCGCGCTCAGGCTCGACTACCGGATCCCCGCCGAGCAGTGGGCCGGCGGCAGCGCCCGGTACACCGCCCTGCGCGTCGTGCGCGTGGCCGCCGCACCCCGTCGCGAACCACCCGCCGCCAGACCCCGGCGCGGATAGCCCGTCGCCAGATCCCGGCGTGGATGGCCCGCTGCGAGATGCCGGCGTGGATAGCCCGTCGTCAGATTCTGGCGTGGGTGGTCCGTCGCATGATCCTGGTGCGGATAGCCCGTCGCCAGATCCTTCGACCGCCGGCTTCGGCGACTGTCTTGCCGTCAGATCCTTCGCGTTGCTCAGGATGACAACAAAAACGAATGTCACCCCAAAAGTCTTGTCACCCTGAGCGTAGCGAAGGGTCTGTGCAGCGAAGGATCTGGCCTGCCAAGACACCCAAGACTCTTGTCACCCTGAGCGCAGCGAAGGGTCTGCGCAGCGAAAGATCCGGCCTGCCGGGCCACCCAGGATTCTTGTCATCCTGAGCGCAGCGAAGGATCTGTCCTGCAAAGCCCCCGCAGCCACCCCGGCCGCCCCTGCAGCGGGGTGCCCATCGCCCCCCCAGATCCTTCGGCCTTCGGCCTCAGGATGACAACAAAAACGGATGCCACCCCAAAGGTCTTGTCACC
>DAIAZB010000051.1 GCA_027443745.1 Thiomonas sp.
GTTGGCCGGGCTGCCCGCGTCACTGCAGACCAAGCTTCGGCGCGGGCGCGGCCCGAACAAAGCTCCCACCAAGGAACGCATCACGATCCGTCTCAGCCCGGATGTGCTCCGTTCGTTCCGTGACAGCGGTGAGGGCTGGCAGTCGCGCATCGATCTTGCCCTGAAAGACTGGCTCAAATCCCATACTCCGGCGTGAATCGTTCACCGCGCCCCGGATCGATTCGTGTGCGGACGCGCCAATCGATGTGACAGGTGCCATCACGTCGCCGCCCATGAACGCGGCCTCTGCATCGCTGCAGGGCCGTCGAATCTGGCTCGCCGAACAGGGCGAATCTGGGCACTGGGCTGTCACTTTCAAACCATGACGACCGGATTGGCGCTGAAGGCGAATGCGCCACAGCCTATTGCCGAAGCTCATCGATGTGGGTACCCCGTTCCGTCGACCTTCTACTGATGATGCAGGGCGATGGACGAAAGCGGGTACTGGGCCGTCGCGCTCGCTCCCTGCCCGTGCTGCCGCAGCAACTGGCGAGGAATCCTCGGTCGTCCGGCCGGAGGCCCACCATGACGACGACAGGGTGGCCTGCACACACGGTGAGAGCGCCGTACAATGTACGGGAATTGTTCCGTCCGGCTACAGACACATGCACACCGCCACTGAACGCCTCGAAGTGCGCTTGGCCCCCGAAGACAAGGGTCTCCTTGCGCGCGCAGCTGAGCTCGAGGGAGTCAAGCTCAGCCAATTCGTCCTCGGCCCCGCGCTCAAGCGCGCGCGCGAGGTTGTCGCCGAGGCCGGGCATCAGGTCGTTGTCTCGGCGCAGAGCTACAAGGACATCCTCGACGCGCTGGCCAATCCGCCGCAGCCGAGCAAGACTCTGGTCGACGCCATGCGGGCCTACGAGGCTGCCGGGATTCAATGGCGCTGAGCGTCAGCTGCCTGGACAAGTCCCTTCACGACCGCAAGGCCTTCGACTGCGGGGACGCCGCGTTGAACGACTTTCTTCGAACCAAGGCCGCCCGGCACCAGGACCAGCGCGTGTCACGCACCTTCGTGCTCGCCGACGAGTCCGCCCCCGAGCGCGTCCTCGGGTTCTACACGCTGAGCAACGGCCAGATCGCGCGCCAGGAACTGCGTCCCGGCGAAGCCCGTACCTTGCCACGACACCCCATCACGGCCGTGATGCTGGCGCGCCTCGCCGTCGATCGCGATCATCAAGGCCGGAATTTCGGTCTATGGCTGCTGATGGATGCGGTCAAGCGCTGCGCCTTGGTCGGCCGACAAAGCGGTGTCTACGCCCTCGTCGTCGATGCAAAGCACGCGAAGGCACAAGCCTTCTACACGCGCCACGGATTCATCCCGATCGAAGGAAAGCCGCTAAGCCTTTACCTTCCGATGGAAACGGCGATCAAAGCCCTGATCGCCGCCCAGCCATGACCACCGCCCAGTGCGAGTGACGGAGCGCGCGATCCCGCGTTGCCCATGAAAACGGCCCCGAACCTGGGCTCCGCCCCTCGCCGGGTCCCATAGCGACAGCGCCTCATCAACCTAGCTAGGCTAGGCTAAAATAGAGCCCTGATTTTCAGCACTCCAGGAGGCACCGTGCACACCGTCAACATGTTTGATGCCAAGTCTTCGTTGTCGCGTCTGGTCGAAGCCATCGAGCAAGGGCGTGAACGGGAAATCGTGATCGCTCGCAACGGGCGGCCTGCGGCGAAGCTTGTCGCGGTGGGTGAGCCGGCTCCGGGCATGCGTGTCGGCATCGCCAAGGGCCGGTTTGAAGTCCCCGATGACATCGACGCGCACAACGACGAGGTGGCTCGGCTTTTCGGCGTGGCGACGGCACGATGAACCTGCTGCTGGATACCCACGTTGCACTGTGGGCCATCACCGACAGTCCCCGGCTCGCAACCCGTGCTCGAGAACTGATCAGTTCGCCGCGCTCGTCCGTCTGGATCAGCGCGGCGACGATCTGGGAAATCACCATCAAGCACGGGCTCGGCCGCGGCGACATGCCCGTGTCGGGCCACGATGCCCTGCGCTACTTCCGCGATTCCGGGTATCGCCTGCTTGCCATCGAGCCCGAGCATGCCGCTGCAATCGCTGAACTGCCGCCACACCATCAGGACCCGTTCGATCGCATGCTGATCGCCCAGGCGCTGACCGAGCCGATGCGGCTGATCACGCACGATGCCGTGGTGGCTCGCTACAGCGATTCGATCATCGCGGTCTGAATCGGGCGCGCGCGGCTTGCCCGTGTCGGGAGAACCTCGGCAAGGGCCGTCTGGCAACACTCCGCCCAGAAGAAGAGATCCTCGCATCGCGGCGAGGCTCTTCGATTGTGGCTCCCCGAACAGGGCGAATCTGGGCACTGGAGCGTGACGATGGCAGCGCGTCCCGGATCGCCCCTCGCGGCAAGGCCGACAACCGGAGGGTTTCCATCGCGCTCGTAACATGCACACGTTGAAGGCCGCCGCGC
>DAIAZB010000052.1 GCA_027443745.1 Thiomonas sp.
CGACGTCTTTGCGGCGTTGGTTGCGGTGCTTGTCGGCGGCGAACGCCAGGGCTTTGATGAGGAGTTTCATGATGATGGAACTTTAACTGCGCCGAGCGCGGTCCCTGAGACACGGCTGGCATCATCCCCCTGGACTTGACCCAGCATGAGACACCCCTGATTGGCCGTGCCGGCAGCCATGTGCAGACACCGCCTTGATGCAAAATCGGGAGCGGTGCGGACCGCACTGAAGCCGCTGCCTGGGGATATGACATGCTCACGAAGTCCGACTTGATGGCCTGGCGCCAATGCCCGCGGATGCTGTGGCTCCATCACCACCCGCCCGAGCCACAGATGTCCGAGTCTGTCCCCGTGGACCGCCGTACCCTCGACGGCCATCTCGTCGGCGAGTATGCGCGTCGGGATATCGGGGAGTACATCTGGCCGAACACGTCCGGGGACCCGGCAAACGATGCCGCGGCAGCCTTGGCCGAACTGACCGCCACGGCCGTGCTGCCCGCCGTTGAAATGCCCATGGTGCGCGACGGCTTGTATGCCCGCGCCGATGCCTTGCTGCCGGAGGCGAAGGGCTATGTCCTGCGCGAGACCAAGGCCTCCACGTTTCCGCTGAAGCCGGACAAGGCCACCCCGAGTTCGCCAGACGAGCATCATCTGGATGATGTCACCGTGCAGGCCTGGGTCCTGGAAGGCGCCGGCCTGCCGCTGGCGCGCGCCGAGCTCAATCTGCTGGACAACCAATGGCGGTATCCGGGCGCCGGCGACTACCGCGGCCTGTTTCGCCAACTCGACGTCACCGATGCGGTGCGGCAGCGCATGCGTGCTGTTCCACAATGGCTGCAGCAAGCTCGGGGCGTGGTTGATGGCGACATGCCCGATATCCGCATGGGCAAGCAATGCACCCATCCTCACCCCTGCCCCTACGCGTCGCTGTGCCAAAGGCTGGAGCCGCCTGGCCCCGGGCATCCGCTGAGCTTGCTCCCCGACACGGCGGGGAAGGCCTTGGCGCGTAGGCTCGCCGACAAGGGCTACACGTCGCTGCTGGAGCCGCGCCCCAGTGAGCTGGTCGGTGCACAGGCGGCCTTGTACCGCCGCATCCAGCAGGCACACCGCACAGGCCGCGCCATCCTCGCCCCTGGCGCCGACATTTTCATGCAAGCGTTGAGCTATCCCCGCTATTACTTCGACTTCGAGGGCATCGACCTGCCCGTGCCGCGCTGGGTCGGCTTGCGACCTTACGAGCAAGTGCCGTTCCAGTGGTCTTGCCATATCGAGAGGGCGCCCGGCGTGTTCGAGCACCGCGCCTTCCTGGACCTCAGTGGGCATGACCCCTCGGAGCCCTGCATCGAGGAGATGCTGCAAGCCATTGACGTGGGGGACGGCGGTCCCATCCTGGTGTACTACGCCACCTACGAAAGAGGCCGCATCATCGAGCTTGCAGGGCGCCATCCGGCCTTCGAGGACCGGTTGATGCGACTGGCCGCACGCTTGGTCGACCTGCATCCTGTCGTCAAGGACCATTTCTATCACCCGGCGATGGAGGGTTCGTTCTCCATCAAGAAGGTGCTGCCGGTCATGGCTCCCGACCTGAGCTATGCGGAACTGGACGAGGTTCAGGACGGCACAGGTGCGCAGATTGCCTACCTGCGGTCGTGCTTCGACGCCGAGCTGACGCCCAGGCGCAAGGCCGAGTTGCGCCGCAGGCTGCTGGCGTACTGCGAACAGGACACCTGGGCCATGGTGGAGATTGGGTACTTTCTAGAAGGCAAGAGCAGGCCGGATGGGCTCAGGCCGCCATCGTTCCAGGTGTGACGTATGGGTTCGGAGCGCAGGCCACCAGGCACATCAGGCATACGTATCCTTCTCAAACATCCAACGCCGTCCACGCCAGCAACTCCGCCAATCGCGTCACCACCCACCTCGCCTCAGCGGGGTCAACGCCGGAACCATCCGCCACCAGCCCACGGTGGATGCGTTGAAGCACGTCATCTTCCGTGACGCCGAGGTCGAACTTGATTTCGCCGGCACGCTCGGTGAGCATCGTCGCCAAGTCCTCGCAGAACTCGTAGCGCTGGGTG
>DAIAZB010000053.1 GCA_027443745.1 Thiomonas sp.
CTGCGCGCGCAACGCGAGTTCGGCGACGAGGCCCTGCTGAATCTCACGCGCCTGTACTGGTACACGGTCGAGTTCGGCCTGATCCGCGAGCCCGCGGGCCTGCGCATCTACGGCGCCGGCATCGTCAGCTCCAAGGGCGAGACGATCTACTGCCTGGAATCGCCCGCGCCCAACCGCATCGGCTTCGAGCTGGAGCGCGTGATGCGCACCCGCTACCGCATCGACAGCTACCAGAAGACCTACTTCGTCATCGACAGCTTCGAGCAGCTGTTCGCCGCCACCCAGCAGGACTTTGCGCCGATCTATCCCCGCGTCGCCGGTGCGTCCGCCATCCCGGCCGGCGCGGTGCAGGACAGCGACACCACGCTCCATCTCGGCTCGCGTGAGGGTTGGGCGGTGGGAGCGGATGTGTGAAGCTGCGGTTGCGGATTTTTCGGGACGACTACCGGATGACGCCGAACTTGCCGGTGGCAAGGTTAAGCCCCATCTCGTAGCGAAACCGCTCTTGCCCCTGCAATTTGCTCTGAATGTCCAATGGAATTCCGGCATCCAGATACAGGTCCAAATCCGGCACGTAGCTGATCACATGGTTGGCCCATGCCCCCGGCACGCGCCAACTGACCGGGCGTCGGCCAGCGGAGGAGACCGCGACGGTCTGCGCGTCGATGCCGTTCTTTTTCATCACCGCGCGGAACAGCAGGGCGATGCCCTTGCAGTCCGCCATGCCGCCGCCCAGCATCGCGGAGACCGATTGTTCGGGGAACACGGCGCCATCGCGGAAGCGGTCGTGACCGTAGCGCACCCGCGCGTGCAGCCAGCGCAGGGCATGCTCCACCACGTCGCGTTTTGACAGCCCCGGGAACACCGGCAGCTTGGGCTCGGCATCCAGCAGGCTGTCCTCGCGCTGCCGGTGCAACTGCGCCAGAGTGCGCCAGCTGGGCAGCGTGCTCGCGGCCAGCATCGGAATGACCGCTGCGGGAAATGATGGCTCGCGCAGCAGCACGTGCGTTTGTCGAAGTTCGCCGCCACTGCGGCGACCGTCTTCCTCGCGCAGATCGACATACACGGGCGCCTTCGATGCGCCGAGCGCCAGCACGATCAGCGCCCGATCGGGATAACTTGGCGGCAGCCGCACCGCATAGGCGGCAAAAGAATCGCTGCGCGCCGTGATGCGCGTATCGACACGCAAGCGCAAAGTATCGCCCGGACGCAAGCCCAGCGCGGCGGGTGCCAGACAGCCGCCTGGTTCCTGCACCAAGGCCGGCACGCTGCGCCAGCGCTCGGCGACCAGAGTGGCCAGTTCAAAACGGATGGGCTCTTGTTCGAGCGTGCGCGCGGTGGGGCAGAACGGCGCCTCACTTAGCCAACGCCGCGCCTGTTCGACCGCGTGCGGGTCGCGCAGCCTGCGCAAGTAGGTTTCGCGCACGTCGTAACCGTCGGCATCGCGCCATTGCACGTTCTGATAAAAACAATCGCTGTCCTGCCGCAAGCACCCAGCGATAAAGCCGTTTTAGAGCTTGGCGGCATCGAGGGCCTGGGTGGCCCCTGTTATATTGGGGAAAAAGCACAGCCCGCAGGCTGTGCGCAAAAGTAGCACGATGAGCTTGTTAGCCATTATTATTAGTCTTTTAGTGGTATCGATCGCTTTGTCGATGAATTGAACGACACCATCGCATATCGTGCTAGCTCTCTTTTTGTCAAGAAGCGCATGGATTGATATTTCATTTCAATTTGCAGAACAACACCACCCAGATGCCACACACCAGGACTGTGTATTCGATCCGCAGCTCGGTGATTGATCCCATCTATGTCATCACGGAGTTTCTCGACAATCTTATAACGTGTCTCTCAGCCATTTCTTGAGAAATAGCATTGCCCGCTAATTTTTACCTCGCCTCCGAGTGGAGCAACTAGTGGGGTGCCATCACATTCAGTAAATTGAATTGGTATCGTTCTTATCCCGTCATTCGTGATGAAGCTTGCAGATAAGTGTAAGTGCGGAATGTAGGCCGCCCCGGATGCTCCTACACGAGCAATGATCTCACCCTTCTTGACTGACTGTCCCTCTTTCACTAGCACTGAGCCTTGCATCACATGGCCATAAGAAACGTCGAAGCCTCCGTTCGTGCGAATAATCACATCGTTCCCAAGATGACTTGCCGCCGGATCACCGCACATTGTGTCTGGATACCGGCTTTCCGTGAATGCAACGATGCCGTCTGATGAGGCATAGACTGGCGTCCCGATTTCCGCGTCTATATCCACCGCGTATCGTTGCTCTGCACCATGCGCAAG
>DAIAZB010000054.1 GCA_027443745.1 Thiomonas sp.
GGCGGTTTCTGCCGGCTTGTTCCAGTAGCCGCGCATGACGTGGCTGCCACGAATCACCAATTCGCCGGTGCTGCCGTTGGGCAGGCGGCGACCGGCGTCGTCCACCAGCCAGACCTCTTCATTGGGCATGCCGCGGCCCACGCTGGTGGGGCGGATGTCGAGTTGCTCGGGGGGCAGATAGGTGACGCGCTTGCATTCGGTGAGACCGTACATGGAGTACAGCTTGGCCCGGGGAAAGAGTTCGCGCATGCGACGGATGTGCGACTCGGGCAAGGCTGCGGCGGTGTTGGTGATCAGGCGCAGGCGGGAGAGATCGAAGTCGGCCAGGTTGTTCAGCGCGGTCAGCAGCGCGAACATGGTGGGCACGCCGGGGAACACGGACACGCCTTCGCGCGCCATGGTCTGCAGCACCTTGACCGGATAGGTGAACGAGCGTTCCAGCACCACGGTGGCACCAAGCTTGAACGCCATCAACACCTGATACAGCCCGTAGTCGAACGCCAGCGGCAGGGCGCAGGCGATGATGTCATCCCCGTGCAGGCCGAGGTACTGGCTCACGGACTGCTGGGCGGTGATCATGTTCAGGTGCGTGAGCATCACGCCCTTGGGATGGCCGGTGGAACCGGAGGTGTAGATGATGGCCGCCAGGTCCTGGTCGATCACCGCAGCGTCCAGTGGGGGCAATGGGGTATCCGCTGGCCGTCCTGCAGGATAGGGCAGGCATGCGGCGTGGCCGATGGTGGCCTTTGTGGCGTCGGCAGGAGTTGCGTCACCCACCATCCAGCAGGCATGCACGCCGGGCGCAAGCGTCAGGGCTGCGCTCGCGACGCTGGTGAGCGCGGTTTGCGTGACGAGCGCGCTGGCTTGCGCGTCATTCAGCATATAGGCCAGCTTGTCGGCCTTGGTCAGGGTGTTGACCGGCATGAACACAGCACCCACTTGCAGCACCGCGAACACGGCTGCGACCATCGCTTCGGAGTTGTCGAGAAACAGTGCCACGCGGTCGCCGCGGCGAATGCCATGCTGGTGCAGGCTGAGTGCCAGCGCCTGGGCCTGCGCAGCGATGTCGGCGTAGCTGCTGCGCCGTCCGTCACACACGAGCGCGGTCTTGGTGGCCAGGCGAACTGCGGTGGAGGCGAAAAAATCGTGAAGTCGCACGGTAGGGGCAGGACTGGATCAGTGATGCGGGAACGGCGCACCTCGTGGCGCCGTGAACGCGATCGAGGAGGTGCAAGACAGAACGCCGTCGAGCTTACGGGAAGGCGGTCGTCCGGTACTCCCGCGCTTGCGGGGTGGCTGGCGGCATGGCAACAAACTGTCGATGCAGCAGCATGGTCGACAGCACGCCGACGAAAGCCATGTTGTCGGCAAAGCCGATGGCCCGCCCGGCCCGGCATTTGGCGAACAGCTTGCTCACCGCGGCGGGGTCGAAATAGCCGGCGTCGGCAATCGCGCCCGGGCTCATCAGCTCAGCGGCGTAATCCACCGGTTTGCCTTGCTCGAAAAAACTCTGGCTGTCGGGGGCGCGGTAGGGTTGCTTGGTGCGGGTGCGGATGTTCTCGGGCAGCAGGCCGCGCATGGCATGCTTGAGCAACCATTTCTCGGTCAGGCCCATGAGTTTGTAGCGTGGTGGCAGCCGGTTGGCGAAGGCGATGAGGCGGTGGTCCAGAAACGGAAAACGTCCCTCGATGGAATGCGCCATGGCCATGCGGTCGCCCTGCGAGCACAGCAGATAGCCGCTCATCAAGGTGTGGGCCTCGATGTACTGGTCTTGCTGCAAGGGCTGCCAGTGCGCAAACGCAGGCGGCACCAGACTGGCGGTGACTTGCATCACGTTCCAGCGACCCAGCCGCTCGCGCACGCTCGGCGAGAAGAACTGCCAGGTGCGCTGCGTCGTGGTCCAGCGGGGCAGATGGCCGAAGCCGGGCTGATCCAGATGCTCGGCGCCATCGGCAAAAAAACGCTGCGCCAGCGCCCGTCCGGCAGCGGGGGAATGCCGCAAGTAGGGATAAAGCCGCTCCAGCAGCGCGCCGCGCCAGGCGGATTGCGGCTGCCGTGCCATGAAGCGCCGCACGCGCGCCTCCTTGAACAGGTCGTAGCCGCCGAACACTTCGTCCGCGCCTTCGCCGGTGAGCACGACTTTGTAGCCGCTGTCGCGCACATGCTGGGCCAGCAGCATCAATGGTGCCGGGGCGGTGCGCAGGATGGGGGATTCGGCATGGAAGACGGCCAACGGAAAAGCTGCGGCAATATCGGCCCGGGTGCAGTGCAGGGTCGTGTGCTCGCAACCGAGGTGGTCGACCAGCAGGCGCTGCTCGGCGCTTTCGTCGAACTCGGCGTCGTCGAAGGTGAGTGAAAAGGTGCGCAGCGGCGAGCTGGTGTGGTGGTGGATGAGGGTGGTGATGACCGACGAATCCAGCCCGCCACTGAGGTAGGCGCCCACGGGCACGTCGGCGCGCAGTTGCAGACGCACGCAGTCGATCAGCAACGCGCGCAGCGCTTCAGCGGCTTCGTCGGCGCTGGCGTAGAGCTCGGCAGATTCAGCGCCCTGCGCCGGAAAGTTCCAGTCCCAGTAACGCCAGGACCGTGAGCCCTGCGCGTCGACCACCATGCACTCGCCTGGCCCCAAACTGTGCACGCCGGCGAAGACCACATGCGGCGACAGCGGCGCCCAGGTGGTGAAAATTTCGCCCAGTGCCTGGACGTCGAGCCTGCGCGGTACGTCGGGCAGCGCGAACAGCGCCTTGACCTCCGAGGCGAAGGCGAAGCGGCCGCCACCCGGCCCGTCAAGCCGGGTGTAGAACAGCGGGCGTATGCCGACGCGGTCGCGCGCCAGCAGCAGACGTTGGCGGCGGGCATCCCACAGCGCGAAGGCGAACTGGCCGTTCAGGTGCTCGACGCAGGCGTCGCCGTATTCCGCATAGGCGTGAAGAATGACTTCGGTGTCCGAGCGCGTGGTGAAGCGGCGGCCACGTGCTTGCAGGCTGCGTCGCAGTTCCACATGGTTGAAGATTTCGCCGTTGAACGTGAGCCATAGCTGGCGTTCGGCATTCGCCATGGGCTGCACGCCGCCTTCGAGGTCGATGATGCTCAGGCGCGCATGGCCGAGCGCAATCGGTCCTTCGTGGTGGAAGCCGCTCGCGTCCGGGCCACGGTGATGCAGAAGTTGCGTCATGGCCCGCACCTCGGCGGGGTCCGGCGCATGCTGCCAATCCAGGATGCCAGTAATGCCACACATGCCAGCCCGGGCCTTTCACTTTCGGCGGATGTTCAGAGGCGCCCCAGGGCGGGGTCGACACCTGCCCCGCGACCGGGCAAACATGGGACTGCCATGTGTGTTCCTTGCGCGTGGAGAGGACGAAGGCAGCGCCTGGCACGAGTTCTTCAGATCGACAATCATCTTAGGCGGCGGCCGCTTGCTCCGGCATCCCTTATTCGCGGCTTTCGTGTCATCCGCCACGGTGGCATCGCGGCAAACTCTCGCCGCCTGTTTTACTTTTCCTTACCCAGGCGATGCCTTGTCGTGCCATCGTCCGGCACCACAATCCCTGCATCCTTCCATCATCGACACGCAAGCACCATGGATCTCCAGACCATCGACCAGAACTACCAGCAACTTCAAACCCAGGACCAGGCCATCGCGCAGGAACTGCAGGCTCTGGCCGGCAAGCTGCAAACCGCCGCGCAAGGCGGCAACACCGATGCCCGCGAATGGCTGCTCGACCTGCGCGAAGTCGCCCTGGCCGTGCAGACCCAGCAGCAGCAAATGAACCAGTTGCTGCAGGCCATCCATGCCATGTGGCAGAACCAGCAAAACCAACTGCAGCCCATGCCCGTCGCGTCCCAGCCTGGCTACATGCCCCAGGGTATGGGCCAGGGTGCCATGGCCTCGGCCTACGGACGTCCCGCGAGTGGCGGGCTGATGGGAGCCCTCAGCGGTTTTCTCGGCTCGGGCTTCGGCCAGGCCATGGAAATGGGTGCAGGCATCGGCCTGGGTGAGGACCTGATCAACAAGATTTTTTGAGGGCATCCCCAGGCCTGCCGCGGCGCATGAGCCGCCTCGGGGGAGTGAGAAAGCCCAAGGGCGGCCCGGCATGTTTCCGGACCTAGACCAGCCCCTCGAACGGCAAAAATTCCACCGTCTCGCCGGCTTGCACGCTGCCTTGCTCGTGGCGCAGGACGATGAAGCCGTCGGCCTCGCTCATCGAGCGCAGGATGCCGGAGCCCTGGTCGCCGGTGGTGCGGGCGCAGTAGCGGCCGGGTTGGTCCGGCAGTGGGGTGAGCACGGCGCGCTGGTATTCGGTGCGGCCGGGGCGTTTGCGCAGAGCGGTCTGTGCCGCGACCGGCAGCAGGGGCAGGGGCTTGGCGGCGGCGCCCATCATGTGCAACAGGGCGTCGCGAACGAAGGCGTAGAAGGTGACCATCACCGCCACGGGGTTGCCGGGCAGGCCGAACAGCACGGCACGCTGGCCGTGGCTGGCGATGCTGCCGAAGGCCATGGGGCGGCCTGGGCGCATGGCGATGCGCCAGAACGCCACGTCACCGAGCGCGGCCATGACACTGCGCAGATGATCGGCCTCGCCGACGCTGACGCCGCCCGAGGTGATGACGGCATCGGCGTTTTCGCAGGCATGGCGCAGCGCGGCTTCGAGCAGCGCGGGGTCATCGCGCACCACGCCGAGATCGAGCACGTCGCAGCCCAGGCGCTGCAGCATGGCCCAGAGGGTGTAGCGGTTGCTGTCGTAGACGCAACCCTCGCTCAGCGGCTGGCCGATGGAGCGGAGTTCGTCGCCGCTGGACAGAAAGGCCACGCGCAGGCGGCGCCACGCCATGACCTCGGCCTGGCCGAGCGAGGCGATGAGCCCGATGTCGGCCGGGCGCAGGAGCTTGCCGGCCAGCAGCGCAGGCTGGCCGGCGCGCAGGTCTTCGCCGCGCATGCGGGCGTTGTCGCCGCGTTGGAGCACGCCCGGGGGAATGTGGATCAGTTCGCCGTCGACGCGGCAGAATTCCTGCGGCACGACGGTGTCGCAGCCCGCCGGCAAGACGGCGCCGGTCATGATGCGCAGGCAGCTTCCTGCGGGAACGTCACCGCTGAACTCGTGCCCGGCCAGGCCTGTGCCGGCAATGCGCAGGGTCGTGGCGCCATTGGTGCCGAGGTCGTCGGAGCGCAGGGCGTAGCCGTCCATGCCGGAGTTGTTGTGGGCGGGCACGTCCATTGGTGCGATGACGTCTTCGGCCAGCACCCGGCCGAGAGCGGCGCGCAGGTCCACGCGCTCGGCGACGCGCACGGGCCGCACGAAACGGCGGATGACGTCCTGCACCTTGTCCACCGGCAAAGCCTTGGGGTCGTAGCCGCTGACGCAACTGACGACCTGGGCGAGGTCGGGGGGCAGGGTGCTGGGGGATGCGGACATGGCGAGACTTGAGCGAACGGTTGGAGCCGGGGAGGAGGAAGAAGTGAGGGAGGCCTGTTCCAGCGCGCGCAGCTCGGGCAGGGAATTGACGTTCTCGAACTCGCCGGGATGGTCGAAATCGACTTCCACGGTGTTGAGTGTGGCGGTCCAGGCGTCGATCTTGCTGCCGCCGCCATCGAGAAAACGCGACAGGCTTTCCAGCAGATCGGCGCGCAGCAGGCAGAACACCGGCTGGGTGCGCCCGCCCACGCGCACCATCGCCACCTCCGCCGATGCATCAGCCAGGCCTTGCCCCAGGCGTTGGGCCAGGTTGGGCGGGAATAGCGGGCAGTCGCAGGGCACGGTGAGCAGCCAGGGGGTGTCGCAATGCGTCAGCCCGGTGGCGAAGCCGGCCAGCGGTCCGGCATAGGCCAGGGGGTCGGCGTCGGGCCAGACCGGCACGCCGAAGGCCTCGTAGGCAGCAAGATTGCGGTTGGCGTTGATCATCACCATGCCCACTTGAGCCTGCAGGCGCAGCAGCGCGTGCATGGCCAGCGGCAGGCCGCGAAAGGGTTGCAGGCCCTTGTCGCTGCCGCCCATGCGCGAGCCACGCCCGCCGGCAAGAACGAGGCCGGTGATGGCATCCGGGGCGAGGGTTTCGGGCATGTTGGGCTCGGTGAGCGGGTGGGTGTATGGGGGTTCGCGTGGCGCGGGCGGGGTGTCACGCATGTCACGAGGCGGTGGCTGGCGCCAACCGCATTCAACCGCCGATATACGACATCTCCACCCGTCGCTCGGCGCGCTGGGCCTGGGCGGCGGCACTGCCGCGCAACTCGGAATAGCGATCGTCACGCCGGCCCCAGACTTGGGCGAGAGCGGCCCGCAGGTCGGCGTCGCTCGCCTGTTGGATGCCCTGCTGCGCGTCGCCGCGCAGCAGGGCGCGCAAGTCGTGGCCGTGGTTGGCGAAAAGGCAAAGGTAGAGCTTGCCCTCCATCGACAGGCGGGCGCGGTTGCAGTCGTGGCAAAAGGCCTGGGTGACGCTGGAGATGGCGCCGATTTCGAGGCTGCCGTCGTCCAGCAGCCAGCGTTCGGCGGTTTCGCCCAGCACGGTGGGGTCGAGCGCGTGCAGTGGGTGGCGCTGGGCAATGCGCGCCAGCAACTCGGCCGAGGGCAGGACCTGATCCATGCGCCAGCCGTTGGTGTTGCCCACGTCCATGAATTCGATGAAGCGCAGCACGACGCCGCTACCGCGGAAATGCTCGATCATGGGCAGGATCTGGTCATCGTTCACACCCCGCTGCACCACCATGTTCACCTTCACCGGATGCAGTCCGGCGGCCTGCGCTGCGGCAATGCCCTCCAGCACGGTTTGCACCGGAAAGTCCATATCGTTCATGCGGCGGAACACGGCGTCGTCAATCGCGTCCAGGCTCACGGTCACGCGGTGCAAACCGGCCTGCGCCAGCGATGCGGCCTTGCGCGCGAGGATGGAGGCGTTGGTGGTCATGGTCAGTTCCACGGGATCACCGTCCGGCGTGCGGATGGTCGCGAGCATGGCGACCAGATCTTCCACGCCCTTGCGCAGCAGCGGTTCGCCACCGGTGATGCGCAGCTTGCGCACGCCCAAGCTGACGAACACGCGCGCCAGGCGCTCGATTTCCTCGAAGCGCAGCAGATCGGCATGGCGCAGAAATTCATAGTGCGTGTCGAACACCTCCTTGGGCATGCAATAGGTGCAGCGGAAATTGCAGCGATCGGTGATGGAGATGCGCAGATCGTGCAGCGGCCTGCCCAGCTTGTCGGCCAGCAGCGCACCGGGCGCGAGAGCATGCACAGGGACGGTCGGCACACTGGAGGCGTAGCGGTGATCGACGATGGGAATGGTTCGCTCGGACATATCGACATTATCGGCAAAGAGCGCCTGCCTGGGGGCCGCGAGCGCCATCTCCGCACGCTGCGCTCGGCGCCGGGCGTATCGCGGCGTTGTTGCAACGCGGCATCGCTCGTACCATGACCGGATGCCGAGGCTGGCGCTGCAAGTGGGATTCAGGCTGGTCCGTTGGCACGACCCTATTCACACAACATCCACAGAAGACAGATATGGCCTATTCCATTGACTTATCCGGTCGCGTGGCGCTGGTGACCGGCGCCTCCAGCGGCCTTGGCTGGCAGTTTGCCCGCGTGCTGGCGCAAGCTGGCGCCGGCGTGGTCTTGGCGGGGCGGCGCACCGAGCGGTTGAAAGAGCTGCGTGCCCACATCGAGGCCGAGGGCGGCGACGCCCACGTGGTGAAACTGGACGTGACCGACACCGACAGCATCGGCGCGGCTGTCGCCCATGCCGAGACCGAGATGGGCAATATCGACATCCTGGTCAACAACTCAGGCATGTCGGTTGCGCGCAAGCTCAGCGAGATTTCACCCGACGATTACGACCGCATGTTCGACACCAACACGCGCGGCGCCTTCTTCGTCGCGCAGGAAGTGGCCAAGCGCATGATCGCCCGCTCGAAGGGCGCCGCGCCGGGGACCTGGGCGGGGGGGCGCATCATCAACATTGCTTCCATGGCCGGTTTGCGCGTGCTGCCCCAGATTGGCGTATATGCCATGAGCAAGGCTGCCGTGGTGCACATGACGCGCGCCATGGCACTGGAGTGGGGGCGCTATGGCATCAACACCAACGCCATCTGCCCCGGCTACATCGACACCGAGATCAACCATGGCCACTGGGCCACCGAAGCCGGCCAGAAACTCATCGACATGCTGCCGCGCAAGCGTGTGGGCAAACCCGAGGACCTGGACGGCGTGCTGTTGATGCTGGCCAGCGGCCAGAGCCACTTCGTCAACGGCGCGGTGATTGCCGCCGACGACGGCTTCGGCGTCTGACAACGGAGACGACCGGACGATGCGCCTCGAACTGCCCGCGCGCAAGCGGCCTGTTTTCGACATCGTCGTTCCCATACGCTGGGGCGATATGGATGCGATGGGCCATGTCAACAACACGGTGTACTTCCGCTACATGGAAGTTGCCCGACTCGACTGGCTGAGCAGTCTCGACATGGGTGCGGCGCCGCAAGGGCAAGGGCCGGTCATCGTCAACGCCTTTTGCAATTTTCACCAGGAACTGCGTCATCCTGGCGACGTGCGGGTCAGCCTGTTCGTCGCCAATCCCGGTCGCAGCAGCTTCGACACCTTTTATGAACTGCGCCGCACAGACGACATCACGACGCTCCATGCCACTGGCGGTGCCAAGACGGTGTGGATCGACCACGCCCTGCGCAAAAGCGCGCCACTGCCCGAAGAACTGCGGCGGCTGATGGCGAGCTGATGAGCAGCGGACCCCAGCCTGTGAAACCCTTGTTGGAGGAATCAGCATGAACGCCCCACTCACGCTCGAGCAAAACCAGCTTCTGTGGCAGCCAAGCCCCGAACGCGTCGCCGCGGCGCATGTCACGGCGTTTCGCCAGTTCGTCAACCAGCGACACGGCCTGCAACTGGCGGACTACGAAGCCCTGTGGCAATGGTCCACCCACAACCTGGGCGACTTCTGGGGCGCGGTCTGGGATAGCTCCGACGTGAAAGCCGAGCATCGCGGTGAGCGGGTTTACCTGCCGGCCGAGAGCATGCCCGACGCCCGTTTCTTCCCCGACGCCCGGCTCAATTTCGCCCAGAACCAGCTGCGTCGCAAGGACGACCTCACTGCCATCCTGTTCTGGGGCGAAGACAAGGTGCGGCGCGAACTGAGCTGGCGGCAACTGCACGCCGAAGTCTCACGCATGCAGCAATGGCTGGCGACGCAGGGCGTGGGCCCGGGTGACCGTGTCGCGGCCTATCTGCCCAATCTGCCCGAAGCCGTCATCACCATGCTCGCGGCCAGCAGCTTGGGGGCGGTGTTCACCTCGGCCTCGCCCGATTTCGGCACCCAGGGCCTGATCGACCGCTTCGGTCAGGTGCAACCGAAAGTGCTGGTGGCTTGCGACGGCTATTTCTACGCCGGCAAGACCGTGGACGTGCGCGACAAGCTGTCCGAGGCCATTCCCCGCCTGCAGAGTCTGCAAGCCGTGCTCGTCGTGCCCTACGTGGCCCAGGCGATGGGCGCGCCAGCCGACTTGTCCGCCATCCCCAGGGCGACGCTGTGGGCCGAAGCACTGGCGCCCTTTGCCGGCGGCGAGGTGCGCTTCGTGCAACTGCCTTTCGACCACCCGCTCTACATCCTGTATTCCAGCGGCACCACGGGGGTGCCCAAATGCATCGTCCACCGCGCGGGTGGCGTGCTGCTCAAGCACCTGAGCGAAATGCGCCTGCATGCCGATGTGCATACCGGCGACCGCGTCTTCTACTTCACCACCTGCGGCTGGATGATGTGGAACTGGCTGGTTTCGGCTTTGACGCAAAGCGCGACGCTGTGCCTCTACGACGGCTCGCCCTTCGCCGCCAGCGGCAACATTCTGTTTGACTACGCCGACGCGGTCGGCATGACGCATTTCGGCACCTCGGCCAAGTTCATCGAGGCCATGGACAAGGCCGGTCTGGAGCCGATCAAAACCCATCGGCTCGGAGCCTTGCGCAGCGTCTTTTCCACCGGCTCGCCGCTGGTGGCCGAGGGTTTCGATACGGTGTACCAGCGCATCAAGCGCGATGTCTGCCTGAGCTCCATCTCCGGCGGCACCGATCTGGTGAGTTGCTTCACCCTCGGCACGCCGACCCATCCAGTGTGGCGCGGCGAGATCCAGGCCGCCGCCTTGGGCATGGCCGTGGCCGTGTTCGACGAAGACGGCAAGCCCCTGCCCGATGGGCAAAAGGGCGAGCTGGTCTGCACCCAGCCCTTTCCCACCATGCCCCTGGGCTTCTTGGTGGACGGCAGCATGGACAAGGGGCGCAGCAAATACATGGACGCCTACTTCACCCGCATGCCCGGGGTGTGGCACCACGGCGACTACATCGAGCGCACGGCGCACCACGGCTACATCATCTACGGCCGCTCCGACGCCACGCTCAACCCGGGCGGGGTACGCATCGG
>DAIAZB010000055.1 GCA_027443745.1 Thiomonas sp.
ATGCCCTCCTGGGCGACCAGCCAACCCGCCTCGTGGCCGTGGTGCCCGACCCCGCCAATCCCTACCGGCGCGCCCGCCAGGGCGAGGTCGGCTTGCGCGAAGGCTGGGCGCTCGCGCGCACCGTGCGGGACGCGATGGCGCAGGATGCACATGGCCCCAAGCGTTTGCTGCTGGCCATCGTCGACGTGCCCAGCCAGGCCTATGGCCGGCGGGAAGAATTGCTCGGCATTCATCTGGCTTGCGCCGCGGCGGTGGATGCCTACGCCTCGGCCCGCATGCACGGACACCCGGTCATCGCCTTGCTCGTCGGTGCCGCGATGTCGGGCGCATTCCTCGCGCATGGCTACCAGGCTCACCGCATCCTGGCGCTCGACGATGCCGGCGTCATGGTGCATGCGATGGGTCGCGAGGCGGCCGCACGGGTCACGCGGCGCAGCGTTGACGAGCTCGACCAGCTCGGCGCCACGAATCCACCCATGTCCTACCGCATCGCCGACTACGCCCGCCTGGGCATGCTGCATGACCTCATCGCCGGGGTCAGTGCCGATGCACCGGCGGGTCAGGACGTCACCAACGTACGACAGTCGGTCCTGGCGGCGCTGGCGAGCATCGGTGTCGACGAAACGGATCTGGCCGTACGGCTGACGTCACCAGCGGCCCGAATCGGCCGGGCCGCATCGCGCGAAGTTCGCGAGCGCCTGGCCGAACAATGGTGACCCGCGATGCACGCACCCTCGGAAACCGCCACGGCACGGCCACGGCCCGGGAAACCCTGCCCGCACTTGGCTGCAGCCGCGTGGCAGCCGCACGATCTCTTGCTGGTGACCGCCCCCGACAGCCCGCAAGCGGGCTCCCCCCGAGGGGGCCAAGAACCCTCGGGAGCGGCCCTTCGCGTTCTTGGGACCGCCCCCGACAGCCCGCAAGCGGATGCTTCGCGTGGAAGGCCATGTGATGCAGGATCTGAATCCGCCCGGATCTGTCGCGGCCCTGGCCTTGTGGCGTTCGCCTTCGACAGCTTGCCGCCCGATTGGGTTGCACGTTCCTTGTCGCAGGCGCCGTGGGTTGTCGTGCGGCGTGCGCCTTGGCGCGCGAACCGCGTACCCGTCGGCATTCGCGGAGGAACCCGTGCCCAGCGCACTGCAGCCTGGCTGGATCCGCTGCAGGTCGAATGCAGACTGGCGCCGTGGGATCTGCGTGGCCGGCTCAGCGACGTGGATGCATCGCGCCTCGCCATGCCGGCGATGCAAGCCCTCGCAGCCGTGGAACAGGCGTGGGACGCCTGGCCGGATTTGTGCTGGGGCCCGGGCGGCAGCGTGGGGTTCGAGCTGGCGTCGGGCTTCGCCAGTGTCGGCAGCGACAGCGATCTCGATCTGGTGGTGCTGCTCGATCAAGCCATCTCCCGCTCGCAAGCCCGGGCACTCTGGACACGACTGCCGCACCAGGGCCAGGTTCGCATGGACGTGCAACTGCAAACGCCGGCTGGCGCCGTGGCCTTGTCCGAGTACGCGATGGACGCTGGCCCCATGTTGCTGCGCAGCGCCCATGGCGCGCGACTGACGCGCGATCCATGGGCCGACGCGGCGTGGGACTCGGCAGCATGAAGCTGGCCTTCCTCTGTCCGGGACAAGGCGCGCAGTCGCCCGGTTTTCTGCGTCGTCTGCCGCCGCACTCTGAGGTCGAGCGCACCCTCGACGAGGCCAGCCGCGTCCTGCAACGCGACGTGCGCCGCCTGGACGGCGCCCTGGAACTGCGCTCCACCGTCGCCGCCCAACTGTCCATCGTGATTGCCGGCGTTGCCCTGGCGCGTGCTCTGGATGCGCAAGGCCTGCGGCCGGACGCGGTCGCGGGCTTGTCGGTGGGCGCTTTCACCGCGGCCGTGATCGTCGGTTCGCTGGCTTTCGACCAGGCCCTGCGCATCGTGCTGTTGCGCGCCACGCTGATGGAGCGCGCCTACCCCAAGGGCTACGGCATGGCCGTGATCGTTGGCCTTGGCCAACGCAGTGTCGAGGACATCCTGCGCTCGGCCGCACCGGCCGGTGCAACCGCCGAGCAGCAGGTTTACCTGGCCAATTTCAACGGGCCTGCGCAATTCGTCATCGCCGGCGCCGACGCCGCGCTGGAGCAGGCTCTGCGCGACGCCCGCAACCTCGGCGTGCGCCGTGCCGAACGGCTCGACGTGGCCGTGCCCTCGCACTGCGTGCTGCTGGCCGGTGTCGCGCAGGCGCTGCGCGACGCGCTGCTCGCATGCCCTGTTCAGGCCCCGCGGGTGCCCTATGTCGGCAATCGAAGCGGGCGCCTGCTCGGGTCTGCCGAGGCCATCGCCGCCGATCTGGCGGACAACGTCATGGCTCCCGTGCGGTGGCATGACGGCACCACGGTGTTGTACGAGCATGGGGTACGCCAATTCATCGAATTGCCGCCTGGGCAGACACTGGCGCAACTGGCGCAGGCGGCTTTCGAGTCGGTACGAGCCGTTTCCACGGAGGGTGCCGACCTGCACTCCCTGGTTCTCGGCGCGCGGCGGTTCCAGACCAACATGGAGGAAGGACGCAACAGGACTTGAACATCCATGCGGCACGGGTTCAACCCCTGGCATGCGCCGGTCAGTCCGGCTCAGGCCAATTTGCACGGCATCACCTACCCGGGACCCACGACCCGGAACAATCGAAGGAGACAAGCGATGGACAGCAACACCCTGGCCGCCACAGCGCGGCCAACGCGAACACCCTTGAACCGGGACCAGATTCGAGGCTTCTGGGCTGCCTGGTTCGGCTGGACGCTGGACGGCATGGATTCGATCATCTACGCCCTGGTCCTGGTTCCGGCACTGACCGAATTGCTACCCAAGTCCGGGATCGCCGCCACGCCCGGCAACATCGGCCTGGCGGGCTCGATCCTGTTTGCACTCTTCCTCGTCGGCTGGGGGCTGTCGTTCATCTGGGGGCCCATCGCCGACCGGTTCGGCCGCACACGCGTGCTCGCCGCCACGATCTTCGGCTACGCCTTGTTCACCGGCCTGGCCGCGTTGTCCCAGAATGTCTGGGAACTCGCGATCTTCCGCATGCTCGCCGGCATCGGTATCGGTGGCGAGTGGGCGCTTGCGGGAACCTATGTCGCCGAATCCTGGCCGGAAGATCGCCGCAAGATGGGCGCCGGATTCCTCCAGACGGGCTATTACGCCGGGTTCTTCATCGCCGCGGCGCTCAACTACACCGTCGGCGCGCACTACGGCTGGCGGGCGATGTTCCTTTGCGGCCTCGTGCCCGTGGTTGTCTCCATCTACACGATGCTGAAGGTCCACGAGCCCGAGCGCTGGGAAAAAGCAGCGAAAAAGGCCATACAGCGTAGTCCGCTGCGCGAAATTTTCAGCCCGCAATACCTGCGCCGCACGCTGGTGAATTCCACGCTTCTGACCGTCGCCATCATCGGCCTGTGGGCGGGCGCGGTGTACGAGCCCGCGGCCATCATCTTCCTGGCCAAGAAGGAGGGCATGACGCTCATCCAGGCGGTGCACATGGCATCCATCGGCACGGGCATCCTCTCCATCGGCACCATTCTCGGCTGCCTGGCCCTTCCCCCACTGGCCGAGCGCTTCGGTCGCAAAAATACCCTGGCCCTTTATTTTCTCGGCATGGCCGTCTTCATCGCTCTGAGCTTCGGCTGGGCGTTCTACCTGCCCAACGGGCTCGACACCTTCATCGTGACCCTGTTCTTCCTGGGATTCTTCGGCGGCAATTTTGCGATGTTCAGCCTGTGGCTACCCGAGCAATACGAAACCCGCGTGCGTGCAACGGCGTTCGCCTTCAACACGTCGGTGGGCCGCTTCATCGGCGCGGGTGTGAACTTCGCACTCGCCGCCTCGGTCAGCGCGATGGGCACGCTCGGCACACCTGTTGCCTACACGGCGCTGGCCTTCATCGCCGGCCTCGCGATCATTCCGTTCGCCCTGGAAACGAAAGGCCAGGAACTGCCGCAATGACGTGTGGGCCTTGTCGCCATTCGGGCCGGCCAAAGCGCTCGAAGGGCGACGAGGCCGAGCCCGGACTCCATGCGTTCAAACCCCACGACGCTCGCGATCACCACGAATCCGGCCAAGACGAAGGGTGGATCGAACCACGGCCGAGATCCATGACTCCTTGAACGATCGACGGCACATCGTCCTCCGGTGAACAGCCCGGGCACCGTGACCCGTACCATGTTGCCGTGCCATCGAGTGGAGCGTGAGATGCCGGCGGCCATGCCCGAGGATCTGGTTGTGGACCATGAGCACATGCTCGGCATGATGCAGCGGGCCCGCATGGCGCTGCTGGTCGGCGACATCGCCCGGGCACGCGAGTCGCTGAGGGTTTTGCACGACCAGCAGCAAGCCCATATCGCCCACGAGGAGGGTGTCCTGATTCCGAGGCTTCCGGCCTCGGCGCGATGGACCGCGAAGGTCTATCTGGCCGAGCACGGCAAACTTTCAGCGATGCTCGCCGAATGGCGCCAGGCACTCTCCACCATGCCTGCCCGGGTCAGCGACGACAAGACACGGTTGGCCCTGGTCGATGCCACCCTGCCGTTGCAGCATCTGCTCGAACATCATTTCGAGCGCGAAGAAAAAGGGCTTTTCGTCGAAACGCGGGCTTGACCTGAAGGCTCTGGCGCTTGGGCCGGTCAGGCCATGGGAGCGTTGCTTTGCACAAAGCGACGCAGGGCTGGATTGATGCAATCGGCCAGCGTGCTGGTGTTCAGTTCCGCATAAAACGCACGGCGTGCGCGGTCCAGCCTGGGACGCAAGGCACAAAAGCCCGTGAGCACGCAGTGTCCTGCGTCCTCGCGAAAGCATTCGACCAATGCCTGATCGTCTTCCAGCCAAGCCAGCACTTCACCGAGCCTTATGGCTGTTGGCTGGCCGAGCAGTCGCACTCCACCGCCCGCCCCACGCATGGTTTGTACATAGCCTCCGGCGGCCAGGCGCTGCAGCACTTTGATCA
>DAIAZB010000056.1 GCA_027443745.1 Thiomonas sp.
GCAGGACGCCGTGTGGATGGCGGAAGTGGCGGAGGAATCCACCCATGTCTGGTCGAGCAAGCCGCGCATCGCGCTGTTCCTCGCCGCCATGCGCCACTTTGCCGCAGCCCTGCTGGCAGCAGGCCGCAGAGTGCATTACACCCGTCTGGACGAGGCCGCCAACGTCGGCAGCCTGGCCGCCGAACTCAGCCGCGCGCTGCAAGGGCTGCGGCCGGCGAAGCTGGTGATGACCGCGCCCGGTGACTGGCGCGTGCTGCAGGCGCTCGAAGCTGCGGCGGCGGCACATGGGCTGCCGCTGGACATCCGCGACGATCGCCATTTCTACGCCACGGTGCGCGAGTTCGCCGCCCACGCGCGCGGCCGCAAGCAGCTGCGCATGGAATATTTCTACCGCGCCATGCGCCAGCAGCACGGCGTGCTGATGGACGGCGACAAGCCCGCGGGCGGGCAGTGGAACTTCGACGCCGACAACCGCGAGCCCTTTGCCGGGGCGGGCCCGGGTGTCGTGCCCGAGCCGATCCGTTTTGCCCCCGACGCCATCACCCGCGAGGTCATCGCGCTGGTGCAGGCACGCTTTGCCGACCATCCCGGCAGTCTCGACGACTTCGCCTGGCCAGTGACGCGTGAGCAGGCGCTGCAGGCGCTGAACCGTTTCGTGCATGAGCGCCTGCCGCAGTTCGGCCGCTGGCAGGACGCGCTGTGGCCGCAGCAGCCCTGGCTGTGGCATGCCCACCTGTCCGCAGCGCTCAACCTCAAGCTGCTCAATCCGCGCGAAGCGGTGCAGGCCGCTGAAGGCGCGTGGCGCGCGGGCGCGGTGCCACTGGCCAGCGCCGAAGGCTTCATCCGCCAGATCCTGGGTTGGCGCGAATACGTGCGCGGCATCTACTGGACGCAGATGCCCGGCTATCTCGAGCGCAACGCGCTGGGCGCCCACGAGCCGTTGCCCGCGTTTTTCTGGACGGGCGACACCCCCATGGCCTGCCTGTCCGACGCACTGCGGCAGACCCTGCAGTTCGGCTACGCCCACCACATCCAGCGGCTGATGGTCATCGGCCTGTACGCCCTGCTGCATGGCGTGCAGCCGCAGCAGGTGCATGGCTGGTTTCTGGCGGTGTATGTCGACGCGGTGGAGTGGGTGGAATTGCCCAACACCCTGGGCATGAGCCAGGCCGCCGACGATGGCTTGATGGCGAGCAAGCCCTATGTCGCCAGCGGCAAATACATCCAGCGCATGAGCGCGGGCGGCCTGTGCGCCGCCTGCCGCTTCGACCCGGCGCAGCGCGTGGGCGAGCGCGCCTGCCCCTACACCACGCTCTACTGGGATTTTTTGCTGCGGCACGAACAGCGCCTGGCCGCCAACCCGCGCACGGTGATGCAGGTGCGCAATCTCGCCCGCGTCAGCGCCGAGGAGCGCACGCGCATCCGCGCCCAAGCCGAGTCCATCCGCAAGGAGGCGACATGACGCCGGTCGAGTTCCCGCCCACGCCGCAGGCGGCCCAGGCGCGACTGGCCGCGCTGCGGCCGAGCGACTATGCCCGCAGCCGCAACCACCTCGACGGGGCGGTCACGCGGCTGTCGCCCTACATCACCCACGGCTTCCTGAGCTTGCCGCAAGTGGTGCAATGCCTGCGTGACCGGCATGGCATCGGCACCGACCACAAGCTGGTGCAGGAGCTGGGCTGGCGGGCGTTTTTTCAGCACGCCTGGCGGCATGACGGCGAAGGCATTCTGACCTCGCTGCACCACGGTCCCTTGCCCGACTCGGCTTACGCCCGCGAGCTGCCCGCCGACATCCGCCAGGGCCGCAGCGGCGTGCCCGCCATCGACCAGGCGGTGCGCGCGCTGTATGCCACAGGCTATGTGCACAACCATGCGCGCATGTGGCTGGCGTCGTACTGCGTGCATATGCGCAAGGTGCACTGGCGCGCCGGAGCCGACTGGATGCTCGGCCACCTGCTCGACGGCGACCTGGGCAGCAACCATCTGTCGTGGCAATGGGTGGCTGGCACCGGCAGCAGCAAACCGTATCTGTTCAACGCCGACAACGTCGCCAAGTACGCGCCCACGGCCTGGCACAGCCGCGGGACGGTCATCGACACCAGCTACGACGCGCTGCATGGCCTGGCGCATCAGCCGCGCGATGGCGGACCCGAACCCGGCGAGCACCGCGGCATCACCGCGCCAGACTTGCTGCGCAGTCCGCCCGCGCATGGGTTCCGCAGGCCCGATGCGCGCGCCATCGCCGGGTGCGACGTCTGGCTGGTCCATCCCTGGTCGCTGGGCGAGGTGCCTGCGGGTTGCTTGCCTGTGGCGGTGTGCGATGCCGACGTTCACGCCCGCTGGCCCTGGTCGGGAGCGCGCTGGCAATGGGTCGCCGCCCGCATGGCCGCAATGACGTCCCTGTGCTGGTTCGCCACCGGCGCGGAACTGCGGCTAGCACTGGCCGCGGCCGGTTCGGTTCGAGGCTGGGCCAATCCGCACCTCGGCCCGGCGCTGAGTGCGCTGGACTTGGCCGAACCACCGCTCGCTTTCGGCGAACCCGCCGCGCGCTGCCGCTCGTTCTCCGCGTTCTGGTCACGGGTGCATGCGCGCCAGCCCCATCCCCACCCCCGTTCCACCCAAGGAGACTTGTTCCATGTCTGAGCCAGCCATTGTCCTGATCACCGGAGCACGCGGCGGCATCGGCCGCGCCCTGGCCACGCATTTGCACGCGCAGGGCTGGCGTGTGGCTGCAGTCGGGCGTGACGCCACCGCGCTGGCTGATGTTCCGGCGCAGGCGCGCATCACCGCCGACACCACCACGCCCGAAGGCGCGGCTGCGGCGTTGGCCCAATGCGTCACGCAGCTTGGCAGCGCGCCCAGCCATCTAGCCCACTGCGTGGGCAGCACGCTGATCGCCCCGCTGCACCGCACCAGCGTGGCGCAGTGGCGCGAGGTGCTGCGCGTGAACCTGGACAGCGCCCTGTGCATGCTGGGTGCCTGGATCGAGGCGTGCCGCGGTGCGCAGCAACCGGGCGCGGCGGTGATGGTGAGTTCGGTCGTGGCGCAGATCGGCGTGGCCAACCACGAAGCCATCGCCGCGGCCAAGGGCGGCATCGAGGCCCTGGTCCGCAGCGCCGCCGCAACCTATGCGCCCATCGGCCTGCGCATCAACGCCGTGGCTCCGGGCATGACCGAGACGCCGCTCACCGCCGGCATGCTCAAGGTGCCGGCGATGCGCGAAGGGGCGGGCCGGCAATATCCGCTCGGCGGCGTGCAAAGCGCCGGGGATGTGGCGCAGGCCATGGCCTGGCTGCTGTCGGCCGCGGCCTCGCGCATCACCGGACAGTGCATCGCGGTGGACGGCGGCTTCACCACCATCCGGCCCCTCGTGAAATGAGCAGCCGCATGGTCCAGCCCGGCCCCAGGGCGCTCAGTACATCTTGTAGGGCAGGAACTTGCCGCTCATGCTGATGTGCACGCGGTCCCCCTTGGGATCGGGCTCGCGGGTGAGGTCCATCCTGAAGTCGATGGCGCTCATGATGCCGTCGCCGAACTCCTCGTGGATCAACTCCTTGAAGGTCGTGCCGTAGACGTTGACGAGCTCGTAGAAGCGGTAGATCAGCGGGTCGGTGGGCACGGCGGTGGG
>DAIAZB010000057.1 GCA_027443745.1 Thiomonas sp.
TCCTCACCCGGCGAGCTCGCTCATCACGCCACGCTGAGCTTCAGCTATCTTTGGGCTGGCGACGAGTGGACATTCACGGATGCGCGGGGCGCGGTCACCCGCGTGCGTGTCGATCCCGCCATCCATGCCAGCAACGGTGACCTCCTGCGTGACCTCGCGATCGCCGGTTGCGGAATCGTCATGCAACCCGAGTTCATCGTGGCTCAGGAGCTGGCGCGCGGCCGACTGGTGCCGCTGCTTGCCGATTACCGCACGATGGATCTCCACCTGCACGCGGTCTACCTCAGCCGCCGCCACCTGCCGGGAAAGGTCCGGGTCTTCATCGACGAGCTCGTGACGGCGCTGGGTGCGGCTCGGCCATGAACGAATCCGATCGGATCTCCGCGAACAGCCCCACCGGGCGAACAGTCATCCAGCAAGTCCAGCGGTGCAGAACTCGACCCAGACCTGCGCAGGACCGATGAAGACTCTTGCGCAGATCGGTCGGCAAGACGGCCGCGATCTTGGCCAGGGCATTGCGCGCCCTGGGCCTGCAGCGCGGCGATGTCCCGGTAGAGGGTGCGCAGGCTGATGCCGAGTTCGGACGCCAGAACGGCGCCGCTCACCGGGTAGCGATGACGGCGCAGGCATTGCATCAATTTGAGCAGGCGTTCAGCGCGCGACAACGAGCGCTCCTTTGAAATGACATTGCATGCAGAATTGCTGAAGGAGGTGTGCCAGGATCGAAGCTCTTTTGCCTATCTGCATGATGTCCCACCTCTTGAGCGTTACAGGGCCTGCATGACCCGCTCCAGCTTTTGCCTAACCTCGCTGGCCAATTGATGGACCTCCGGCTTGTTCACCAGATTGAGCACCGCATTGGGGTCCATGAATTCCACCTGCACCTTGCCCGCATCGTCCCGGCGCACCACCACGTTGCACGGCAGCAGTAGGCCGATTGACGGTTCCGCTTCCAGTGCCCGGTGCGCCAGCGGCGGGTTGCAGGCCCCGAGGATGCGGTAGGGCGGTATGTCCTGGTTGAGTTTCTTCTTCAGCGTCGCCGCCACGTCGATGTCCGTCAACACGCCGAAGCCTTCCTTTTGGAGTTCCTGGGTGACCTTGTCGACTGCCGCATCGAAAGAAGATGCGACCGTCTTGCCGAAACCGTACCGGGTGCTCATGTTGTTACTCCTTCGCTGAGGATAAAAAGTCAAACATAGGTTTGGGATACTACGTCCTTAGCATGCGCAGCCCGCTCGCGATCACCACGAACTCGCTGATCTCATGCGCGAGGACGGCGATGGGAAGCGTGAAGTAACCCGTCACCGCCCCGGCGATGAGCGAGCCGATCACCACCACGGAAAGTGCCAGATTTTGCAGGACCACGCGCCACGTGCGCCGGCTGAATCGGATGAGGTAGGGCAGGCGTGCCAGGTTGGCGCTCATGAGCGCCACGTGGTGCGCTGGCCTTTACTGCCGGATCTCGCCGGCTGGCTCCGCGACGCCGCGCGTCTGCGCCAGAACGAGCCCGAATGCCGCCATGAGGACCAGCACCGCGATCATCAGCGGCGCATCGAAGCTGTGTTGCCGCGCGGCCAGCCAGGCCGCGGTCAATGGCCCGACGATCTGCCCGATGCCGAACGCGGTGGTGAGCGCGGCGATCAGGCGGGTATGGTCATGCGGCATCAGCAGGCGCGCTTCGCGCATCACCACCATCACGATGGGCATGAGTACGCCACCGATCAACATCGTCGCCAATGCGAGGCCGATGATGCTCGGCCAGGCCAGGATCAGGGCGATGCCCGCGATCATCGAAATACAAGTTCCCGCCAGAGCAGAGCGGTTATCGATGTGCCGCAAGATGCGCGGCAACAGCAGGGTCAGGACGACGGTCGCCGCGCCGTAGAGTGGCCAGAACCACTCGCGCAGCGCAGGAAGGTGCAGGCGCTCGCCGGCGATGACCGGCAGAAAGGTAGCGGGGATCACATAACCGAAGCCGATCAAACCATAGGCGGCGATGAGCGTCCATGCCGGACCCGTCGGCCTTGCCGTGGTTGCGGCATGGTCGTGTACCGTTGCCGCAGGAGGTGCCTCGCCCAGCGAGCGCCAGATCAGTGCCGTGGCCACGGCGCAGGCCAGGCCGAAGCCGATCCAGCTCGCCGACGAACTCACGCCCATGTGCTGC
>DAIAZB010000058.1 GCA_027443745.1 Thiomonas sp.
ACACGGCCGACAAGTGCCACGAGCACATCCAGTTGCGCCCCGGCACCGACGCGGCGCTGGCCTATGCGCTGATGCACGAGCTGATCGTGAACGACCGGCTCGACCACGGCTACATCGCGTCATACACCGTGGGCTTCGAGCCCCTGCGCAGGCGCGCGCTGGAGTGGCCGCCCGAGCGTGCGGCCGAGGTGTGCGGCGTGCCGGTGGCACAGATTCGCCAATTGGCGCGCGACTACGGCATGCTCTCGCCTGCTGCCATCCGCATGAACTACGGTCTGCAGCGCGTGCGTGGCGGCGCCAACGCGGTGCGCGCCATCGCCTGCCTGCCGGCGCTGGTGGGTGCATGGCGACACGACGCCGGCGGGCTGCTGTTGTCCAGCTCGAACCATTTCGCTGCGAACGGCGAGGCGCTGGAGCGTCCGGATTTGCTGGCGGGACGCAAGCCGCGCACGATCAATATGGTGACCATCGGCGACGATCTGCTGCGCGAAGGGGACAGCGATTTCGGCCCGAAAATCGAGGCCGTCATCGTCTACAACAGCAATCCTCTGGCCGTCGCTCCCGAAGGCGACAAGGTCCGCCAGGGCTTTTCCCGCGACGATCTTTTCACCGTGGTGCTGGAGCACTTCCAGACCGACACCGCCGACATCGCCGACTACCTGCTGCCCGCCACCACGCAGCTCGAACATGTCGACGTGCACAAGGCCTACGGCCACCGCTACTGGATGGCGAACAACGCCGCCATCGCCCCGCTCGGCGATGCCAAACCCAACACCGAGATTTTCCGCCTGCTGGCCGCGCGCATGGGGTTCACCGAGCCGTGCTTTGCCGAGACCGACGAGCAGATCGCCGCGCAGGCCATCGCCCCCGATGCGCGCAACGGCGGCATCGATTGGGAACAGTTGAAATCCAGCGGCTGGGCCAAGCTGCCCGGCGCTGCCGCGCCCTTCGCGCAAGGCGGCTTCCCCACGCCTTCAGGCCAGTGCGAGTTCTGGTCGCGGCGCGAGCAGGACGCCGGGCGCGACCCGCTGCCCGAAGTGCTCCTGCCCTACGAGTGCGCCGAGACCACGCCCAAGCTGGCGGCGCGCTACCCGCTGACCATGATCTCGCCGCCCGCGCGCAACTTCCTCAACTCCAGCTTCGTGAACGTGGACAGCCTGCGTCGGCTCGAAGCGGAACCGCTGCTGCTGCTCCATCCTGACGACGCCGCGGTGCGTGGCATTGCCGACGGCGCCATGGTGCGCGCCTTCAACGACCGTGGCACCACCCTCAGCCGCGCCCGGCTCAGCACCCGCACCCGCCCCGGTCAGGTCGTTGCCCTGGGCATCTGGTGGCGCAAACTCAGCCCCGGCGGCACCAACATCAACCAACTCACCCACCAGCGCCTGACCGATCTGGGGGCGGGGCCTTGTTTTTATGACTGTCTGATCGAGGTGGCGGCGAACTGAAGTGGTTCGTGCTCAAACCCCCGCCCGTCGCATCGACGCCAGGAAGGTCTTGGCGTCCTCGAAGCCGACCACGCGGCCGACTTCCTTGCCGTCCTTGAAAAAGATGATGCCGGGCGGACCGAAGAGCTGGAAGCGCTTGAGCAGAGCCTTGTCGTCGGCATTGTTGCTCGTCACGTCGGCCTGGAGCAGCGTCATGCCGGCCATCTGCCGCGCCACGGCGGGGTCGGTGAAAGTGAAATGTTCCATCTCCTTGCACGACACGCACCATGCGGCATAGAAGTCGAGCATCACGGGCTTGGTGCTCGAAGCCACCGCCTGATCGAGTGCGGCCAGGGTCTTGACGCGCTGGAACTGCGCGGCAGGGACGCTGGCGGCGCCGGCGCTGCCCGCCACACCGCCGCCAGCGACACCGGCCAGGGGCTGCAGGATGTCGCGCTTGCCTGCCGCCAGACCGACGACCAGCGCCGCCCCGGCCAGGGCCAGCACCAGGCCCAGGCCCTTGAACAGCCGCGTCCAGCCTGAAGCGTTGTCGGGCAGGCGGTCGAACACGCGCAGGAAGGTGGCGCTCACCAGCAGCAGCGCGGCCCAAGCCAGCATCAACAGCCAGTCCGGCAACACCGGGGTGATCATGTACAGCGCGGTGGCGATGAGCAGCACGCCGAAGAAATATTTCACCCCGTCCATCCAGCCCCCGGCTTTGGGCAGCAGGGTACCGGCGCCGAAGCCAACGATGAGCAGCGGCACGCTCATGCCTGCAGCCAGCGCGAACAGGGCGACGCCGCCGATGAAGGCGTTGCCGGTCTGGCTGATGTAGAGCAGGGCGCCGGCCAGTGGTGCGGCCACGCAGGGACCGACGATGAGGGCGGACAGTCCGCCCATGACGAACACGCCGATGAAATGCCCGCCCTGCAATTTGCCCGAGGTGTTGGACAACTTGCTTTGCAGGCTGCTGGGCAATTGCAGCTCATAAAAGCCGAACATCGACAGCGACAGTACCACCAGCAGCAGGGCGAAGACCGAGAGCACCCAGGGGTTTTGCAGCGACGCCGCCAACCCTTGCCCGAGCAAGCCGGCCGCGACGCCGAAGGCGGTGTAGACCAGCGCCATGCCCAGCGAGTAGACAACCGCCAGCGCCAGGCCGCGTCCGCGCGACACCCGCTCGCCCTGGCCGACGATGATGCTCGACAGAATGGGAATCATCGGCAGCACGCAGGGCGTGAACGCCAGTAGCAGGCCGAACAGCACAAACATGGGAATGATGCTGAGCAGGCTGCCCGAGGCCAGGGCGGAACCGATGCGCGAGGATTCGCCACCCGCGGCTACGGCCGCACCGGCGCCGGCCGCAGCCGGGCTTGAGCTGCCGGCTGCGGCCGTTGCGGGCCCCGGCAAGGATGTCGGGGAGGCAGGCACGGAGGCAGACGCGGAGGCAGCGACGCTGGCTGATGCCGTCGCCGCAGGTGCCGAGGCCGCGGCGGCAGCCGCGCCCGACGCGGCACCGCTCTTGCCGCCCAGCAGGCTGCCGAGCAGACCGGTGACGCTGCTGCCTGTTGCCGCATTGGTTGCCGCATTGGTTGCCGCACCGGTGGCCGCGCCGCCGCCCTCGTCGGCATCGGCAATGCTGACCGTGCCCGTGCCACCGAAACCCTTCAGGCTGACGGTGGCGATCTTATCGATGGGCGGATAGCACAACCCCTCGTCCGAACAACCCTGGTAGGTGAGCTGCAGCTTGAAGCTGGCCGGAGCGGCCAGCACCGGCAGCGGCACAATGACCTGATTGCGGTAGTGATACACCTCGTGGCCGAGGTTGACGTCGAACTTTTTGTGCGCCGGCGGGTAGTCGGGCTTTCCCAGGGTCACGCCCGGCGTTTGTGCTTCGAAATGAAAGCGCTCCTGGTAGAGGTAGTAGCCCTTGGCGATGTCGAAGGTCAGCAGCAGGGTCTTCGGGCCCTGCACCGCGGCGATGGCATGGAAGGCTTCGTCGGGCGGCAGGAATTTACCTTGCTGAGCCTGCGCCAGCGGCAGCAGGCCCAGCAGCAGTCCGGCGACCAACAGCAGCAAAGCGACGCAGCGGCGCAGTCCTTGCGCATCGTGGCGGCGAGGCGCGCAAGCCTGCAGGCGCTGCAGGCGGAGAGCGGACGAAACTTGAGGCATCGAAAAAATCTCCTGGCTGAGCCGCATCTGGGCACGAGCATTGCGGGCGGGCATGTGCCAGCCGGCATAGCCCTGGAAATATAAGCCCAAAGTGATATTCCGCGCATCGGGTCGGACCATCAGGCCCGGGATGTGGCCCTGGCTTCAGGCGGCAAAGCGGCGCTGCGTCAGCCAGCGCGCAAGCAGCCAGCCCAGCAGCAGATAGGCGAGCAAGATGACCAGGTGCTTCCCGGCATGCGCATCCCAGTGGCCAAAGAACAGCGGTCGCACCAGTTGCACGGCCGCCTGCAGCGGCAGCACCTCGGCCAGGCTCTGCAACCACACAGGCATGGCGCTCAAGGGAAAG
>DAIAZB010000059.1 GCA_027443745.1 Thiomonas sp.
CCGCACAGCACACCGCCGCGGAGTGGCCCGCGGTCGTGCTGCGCATGCAACGCAACATGGTGGCCATGGGCAAACCCGTCCCGTCACAGTCAACACTGGATGCCATCGGAACGTACCTTCATAAATATGCCAAGCAACCTAGGGAAGGTCTGAACAAGTTCAGACCTTCCTCAAGCCATGGATGACTTGTCGCGTATCGAGCACGCAAGTGCTTGATGCAGCGTAGCCGAGTCCGGACCTGCGCCGGACTCGGCGCCCTCTGACAAGTCCAGGATGGACTTGTTCGGAGGTTCCCTAGCAAGGGTGGCTCCTGAGAGGGTCGTCGACGTGGAAGCCATGACGCAGTTGGGCTTCGATGGCCGTCCGGAAGCGATCGGAGCCGCAGGCATGCTGCCGTTGCAGGTACAGGCGCATGCTGTCGAGTTCTTCCTCGGCGACGCCCTGCATGACCCGTGCGCGATAGGCCTGAAAGCCGAAATCCAGTCTCTTCATTATCTTGCAAAAGCCCTGGATCTCGGCCTGCGCCGGGATGACGGCTTGTTCAGATGACTCTGTTAGAACTCCGCATTCAATGCTACGTACTCCGACCGCGGGGCTCCGGGTTCTCCCAGTAATTCCCCGGCGACGCCATAATATCCGCCACTGCTGATATATTCATAGGCGTTGTACTGTTTGTTGAGCACGTTGGAGACGCCAACGCTAACGGATATTCCATGAAGGCCAGGGACTATATTTTGGTGGTTTATACTGATCTTCAATGAAGCATTCAAAATACTGAATGCTGGCAACTTCTGGGTAGTCGGGGCGTTCGTATTGTTGTTATAGATATTCTGGGCGCCGGTGTACTGCCACCACACACGCGGTGAATAATCGATACCGCCGCGCGCTATACGATAGTACGCTCCCAAGTTCGCAATTTGCGCCGGCACATTGGAAACCGGCAAGCCCGCATATGAACCGCCGCTCGGAGTCGTGTAGTTGCTATACGTGGCTCTCTCAAAGCTGATATTAGAAAAGACATGGAGGGTAGAAATCGGATCGTCTTCGAAATACATGTTTACGCCACTGAATGTCGAAGATCCCGAAGCAAAAAGACTGTACAGGTGGCTTACCACCGGAATGGGAATAATCTCATTCGTGTCACTCAGCTTGTAGTAATTGACTCCAAAAGCTGCGTCATTCAGAAACCCGTCATGGGGGACAAACGCCTTCATGCCCACCTGGTACTGCGTAGACTTTTGCGGCTGCAGTGACGAGGCAAGCAGATGTGCGTATGTTCCCGTGGCCCCGGCCGGCGCCTTGTAAGCTGTCGAGTAATTGGCATACAAGGCGATGTCTTTGGCTGCCCGCCAGCTTATTCCTATGGACGGCTCCACTTCTCTAAACGTTGTTGAGGAGTTTGGCTGATTACTACCCCCCTTTCCGTCACCATTGGTGCCAATTTGGTCGGCGACGTTAATCGGGAACAGCGTCGAGGCGTTATTGACGAAGTTAGTTTGGAAACTCACGAACCTGATGCCTGGGGTGATCCGTATTGACCGGATAGGTTGAATATTATCTTGAATGAAAGCCGCCAGATTGGTCATGTAGAGATAGGAATCATGGTAGTGACTGGGCAGTGCCAAGCTATAATTGACCGGCTGCCCGTTGATGGTCGCATTGTTGCCCGCGTTCGGGCCGTACGCATATTGCGCGGGTAAACCAGAATTATAAAATTCCAATAAACTGGCGTACTTGCTATTGAGAAAATATGCACCGACAGACACATCATTGAATGGCAGACGGATGTCAAAGTACATCTTGTCGCCGTAAGTTGAACTGGTGGTGTAGTAGTACTGGTTCAAGACATTGGCTTCGTAGCCAATGTTGTCATAATGGAGGTGCTGACGATGCCCGTAGCGATACCAGACCAAATTATGCAGCGTCACGTCTCGGGAAATTTGATTGACGAAGTTTGAATATAGAAGATCAGTATCAACAACAGATTGTTTTGAATATAGCGAGTAGGGCAACGTAGTATAAAATCCAGTCGTCTGCTGGCTATACAAAGGGCCCGGGTTTGGAGTTGATGTAATGGGATTCGCTCCATTAATCGTGACGTTAGCATTCGGTGTGACAGGGATCGGCACCGGTCTATACGCATACGCACTCTCACTGTATGCCCCGAAACTTATGTGACCGCCATTGAATCGTTTTACCAACTTGCCATAGTACGCGTAATCTTTTGATGGATTATTGGAGCCGTAGCCTTGTAAATAATTACTGCTGCTTTGGGTAACACCGCCCGCCAAGATGCCGGACCATCCATCACCCATATCGCCGGTGCGCACATTGAAATTTTCACCATGGGTACCGAAGCTACCGATAAACGTGCCAATACTCCCGCCCGCCTTTGCAGTCGGCTGTAACGGTATGAAATTGACGGCGCCACCAATGTTATTGTACCAACGGTTCACGGCGTAGCCCGGCCCATACGTTACGGATATCCCTTTAATCATGGATAGTTGTGGAACTTCTGAACCGTGCCATACTCCATAGGCAGGATCTACCATCGGAACTCCATCAAAGGTTACCATCACCGTTCCATCGTTGGCGTTACCGGCAATATTTCCCCAGCCGGTCTTCATGCCATTAATACTGATAGACGCTCTCGGGGCGCCAGTCTGGCCTTCGGTCATGATATTGACGCCGGGAGCGACCGCCAAGGCCTGGGCTGCACCGCCCGCGGGGCCAGCAACCGCCATCTGCTTTTTACCGATGACCTTCACGGATTGGGTCGATTCAAAGACATGTTTCTTGGAGGGCAGTTCGGTTAGGGTATTGAGCGGCTTCGCCGTCACGGAAACCACGCCAAGAGTGACGACTGAACTAGGTGACGCGGGCCCGCCGGATGACGCGGGTCCGCTGGACGGTGGCGCGTCCTGCGCCAAAACCACAATAGGAACACAAGTCAGCGCCAGCAACACCGCGATGGTGATGCGCCTCATGGAATTCACTGCATACTCAGGGCGCTTGTTTGCAATGGAACCTCGATGCTGATGCATATTTGAATACGGGCTGCGCAGGACTTTTCCTCTTTGTTGAATGTTGAATTGTCGAGACATAGCCTTCTCACAGAAGTGGAATGTTTGGCTACGGTGCGCCCGACATGTTTACGAATTGTTGCGCTCTCCAAGCGGTTACGTGTCTTTACCCTTACTTTTCGGTAACCTGCAAAAACATGGATCAGTCCCACGCTCGTGGGGCGGCAGCGGTGTGTTCCCGCATCATTCCCACCGCGGTCCGCTGCACCGTCCACGAAAAAGGGGAGAGGCAATTAACCCTCACCGCAGCCCCGCATTGATCTTCTCCAGCACCGCCGCGCCGGGGCACAGCACGGCTTCGCCCAGGGCGTTGAGCGGGGCGTCGACGGTTTCCAAGTGGGCGTGCAAGTCGCGCGCCTCGGGATCGACGTAGAGCAGGCCGGTGACTACCTCGCGATCTAACCGCGCTGTGGTCAAGACCAAGATCTGACGCTTGACCAGGCCCCCTCCGCAGGCTCTCTGAAAGTGAACCTGAAAACTCATATCGCTGCCTCCCGCGCTTGGCGGTACGTTCGAGACACCACGTTTCGACGTCGCCCAGCGACAGGAGGCAGCCATGTCACTTTACGCAGCCATCGATCTGCATTCCAGCAACAGCGTGTTGGCCGTCATGGGTGGCGACGGCAAGGCGCTGCTGCAGTGTCGACGACCCAACGAACTGCCGCGCCTGCTGGCTGACTTGGCGCCCTACCGGAACGACTGGGTCGGCGTGGCGGTGGAGTTGGCCTGCAACTGGTGCTGGTTGGTCGATGGCCTGATGGATCACGGTTATGCCGTGTACCTGGTCAACACCACCGCCATTCCGCAGTACGACGGCCTCAAGCACGGCGACGATCATTCCGATGCACTGCACCTGGCGCAGCTCATGCGGTTGGGTCTCTTGCCCGAGGGCTACAGGTGCTAAGTTGAGAACCTCTACGCTATTCCTGTCGGCGATCGTGGCGCCCGCGTCCCCCGTCGCGCCCGGGAGCGCTTGGGCGGGCGGGCAGGTCGCCGTTCGCCCGATACCAGGCGACGGTGTCGGCGAGCGTTTCTGCCGCCGGCCGGAACGTGCAGTCCAGCTCGCGCTCGCTTTTGGCGTGGTCGTAGTGCGACCGGTCCGCCTCCTGCGCCAGGAGCTTGACCGAGGCTTGGCTGACCAGCACCGGCCTGCCGGTGACGCCGGCATACAGTTCGTAGCCGGCCGCCAGCGCGCGCAGCATCGTGAGCGGGATGCGCCGGGTGGGTGCCGTGACCCCGCTTGCCTCGGCCAGCAGCGGGAACAGGTCGTCCATGGTCATGTGCCGGCCCGCGGCGAGGTAGCGCTCGCCGCTGCGCCCGCGCTCCAGGGCCGCGATCTGGTGTTGTGCCACGTCGCGGGCGTCCACGACCGAGAAGCTGCCGGGAATGCGGCCTGGCAGCTTGCGGCGGGCGAAGTCCATGACGACCTGTCCCGACGAAGTCGGCCCCACGTCGCCGGGACCGAACATCCAGCCTGGCAGCACCATGGCGATGAACATGCCGGGGTGGCCGTCCAGGAACGCGCGGACCTTTCGATCCGCCAAGATCTTGCTTCGGTAGTAGTCGTCCGCATCCGCATCCCGGCGCTCCATCGTCTCGTTGATGGGTTGGCCCGGCGGACCGTTCAGCACGGCGACGGAGGAGGTGTGCACCGCGCGCCGGATGCCGGCGGCATATGCCGCTCCCAGCAGGTGGCCGGTGCCCTCGACGTTGATCGCGTGGAGCCTGTCCCAGTGCTTGCCGCCCTTGTAGCTGTCGCGGAAGTGGGCGGCGGTGTGGAACAGGGCGTCGCAGCCGGCGAGGGCGGGCGCGAAGTGGGCCACGTCGAGCATGTCGCCCTCGACGACTTCGACCGGGATGCCAGCGAACTGCTTGGCCGCTTTCTCGCGTGACCGCGCGAGTGCCTTGACCCGAACCCCGCGCCCGGCGAGCAGGCGGACGAGGTTGTTGCCGAGCAGGCCCGTGGAGCCCGTCACGAACGCGGTTTGCATGGCGGCACGCCTCTCCAGTTGTGGACCGTACGGTATTCAGATACCACTCGGTTGCACATTAGATACCGATAAGTTTCTAGAATGCAAGTGGTATCTTGGCGTGCGGGCATCGCACGACGGAGGTGGACGGCATGGCGCGACTGACACGGGACGAGAGCCGGGAGCGCACGCGCGAGCATCTGCTCGAAGCGGCGCGGGTGGCTGTTGCCCGGAACGGCTACGACGGCACCAGCATCGCCGACATCGCCGAGGCGGCCGGCTTCTCCAAAGGCGCGTTCTTCTCCAACTTCGAGAGCAAGGAGGCGCTGCTCCTTGAACTGCTGCGCCGGCACAAGGAGCAGGACATCGCGGCCCTCGGGCGCATCCTCGAAGCAGCCGAGCAGGGCAAGGATGCCGCTTCAGCCCTCGACCGCTATCTTGAAGGCCTGGGCGGCGACGCCGATTGGGCCAGGCTCGACATCGAGCTGCAGCTGCACGCTGCCCGCAACCCAGCCTTCGCCGCCGACTACGACGCGTTCCAGAGCCGGACCCGGGGCAGCCTCGCCCACCTGATCGCCGCCTTGTTCGGGAAGGCGGGCAAACGACTGCCTGCTCCTCCCGACGACGTGGCCGCCCTTTTCATGGCGCTGGTCCATGGCCTCGTGCTGCAACGAACGCGTGACCCTGGAACCGCAGTCAAGCTCGTGTTCGAGAGCCTGATGGCGACGGCTGAACCGGCCTGAGAAGCAGGATGCCGGCCGGCGAAGTCGAGGACCGGTGGACGCTGCACGCCGCTGACCGCGCACTGCTCGGCAACAAGACCGGCGCCACCCGCTTGGGCTTTGCCGTGCTGCTCAAGCTGTTCCAGGCCGAGGGCCGGTTCCCGCGCCGCCCAAAGGAAACCGGGACGGAGGAAGTTAAACGATCTTGAGGCCCGGCTTGCACTTACGCATGCCATCTCGTCTCGCCGATACCAAGCGCAGCTGTGCGCGCAGACACGCGATTAACTTCCTCCGTCCCGGTTTCCCGGTTTCCCCGTGAGGAAACCTCAGAACCTGACCCCTGTTTCTGGCACGCATCGTAATCGGCAGGGTGTACCGGCGCGGAATTCGAACAGCCGCAAGAATGCAAAGCGCGAGCGCGAACCCTGGCTGCTGATGGCATCCCCGGAACTCAAGCTCAGCGCGCGTCAGCTGGTGGCGCTGTACGCGCGACGCATGCAGATCGAGTTGTCGTTTCGCGACCTCAAATCGCATCGCTACGGGCAGGCATTCGAAGATAGCCTCACCCGCAAAGGCCCGCGCATCGAAGTGCTGCTCCTGCTCAGCGCACTGGCAGCGTTCGCCACATGGCTGGTCGGCATGGCGTGCGAAGCCAGCGGTATCGATCAGTGGCTCGCACCCTTTCGATCAAAGCGACGGCTTTACTCGGTCATGCGTCTGGGGCGTGAAGCGCTGTTGCGACGATGGCTGCGCGTTCCCTGGGATCGACTCATGGAACAGCTACGACATCCCGCACCAACGCGGCTGCATCAGCTTGGCGGGGCCATATGAAAACGTGGGGAAACCTCGGAACCTGACCCCTGTTTTTGGACCCCTATTTTTGCGTGATCATGACGCCTTGCGTCATATGACGAATAGCGTTATGGTTGTGTCGTGATCAGGAACTTCGCCGACAAGGAAGCGGAAAAGATCTGGGACGGAACCCCGTCGCGGCGCTTGCCCGCCGACCTGCAGACCATCGCGCGCCGCAAGCTGCGCATGCTCAACAACGCCGAGAACCTGAACGATCTGCGGGTGCCGCCGGCCAACCGGCTCGAAGCCCTGAAAGGCGACCGCAGAGGCCGGTACAGCATCCGCATCAACGACCAGCGGCGCATCTGTTTTCGCTGGGCGGACGGCGACGCTCACGACGTGCAGATCGTCGAC